>JAPOKN010000001.1 GCA_029977605.1 Methanobacteriota archaeon | reverse complement strand
GACTTCAAATAAAAAAGCCAGTGTTATTTCATTTGTAATGGAAGGAATTCATCCCCACGATATTGGAACTATTATGGATAATTTAGGAATTGCTATTCGAGCTGGACACCACTGCACACAACCAGTCATGGATTTTTATGAAATTCCAGCCACTGCAAGAGCTTCATTTGCTATCTATAATACTGAGGAAGATGTTGATAAATTGATTGAAGGAATAGAAAAAACAATTGAGGTATTTGCATGAGTGGATTCAATGAGCTATATATGGAAGTAATATTAGATCATAACAAGAATCCCAGAAATAAAGGAGTTATTGATGACCATACTAATCACGCAGATGGACATAACCCCCTATGTGGAGATAAAATTTCTTTAGATCTTATCATTGAAAACGATAAGGTTGAAAAAATTAAATTTACAGGTGCTGGTTGTGCTATTTCTACAGCATCTTCAAGTATTCTAACAGAATATATTGTTGGAAAAAAAATTTCAGAAATACGCCATTTATTCGAAGAATTTCATGATTTAGTAACAAATGATAAATCAAATGCTAATGATTTGGGGAAATTATCTGTATTTGAGGGCGTCAAAAAATATCCCGCAAGGGTTAAATGTGCAACACTTGCATGGCATACCTTAATTGCCGCTATTGATGGTGATGAAGAGGTTAGTACTGAATGAGCGACCTGAAAGAAAAAATTGTAGAATCTATAAAAAAAGTATATGATCCCGAAATTCCAGTTAACATCTATGAACTAGGACTAATTTATGATATAAAAATCAATAAAGGAGATGTTGAAGTTGTTATGACCTTGACGTCACCTTTTTGCCCAGTAGCAGGAAGTATGCCGAAGGAAGTTGCTGCAAGAGTCTCTGAAGTTGAAGGCGTAAAAAAAGCAAATGTAGAACTAGTTTTTGAACCTCCGTGGACCATGGATTTAATGTCTAACGAGGCTAAATTAGAACTTAATATGACAGACAGTTTTAACATATAATAATATGAGAAAAATAAATGTGGAAGGATTGCAATGTACGCAGGCAGTTATGGCAGTTCTTAGAGAAATGGTTTCTATGAAAGAAGGTGAAGAAATACACATTAGCTATGAGGAACCAAACGCAAGGAGAGATATCATGGCCATGGTAAAAAGAAGAAAGTATAATTTGGTCAGTGAAGAAGAAAAAATTATAATATTAGCAAAATAATTATGTCTAAAGTCGAAGATTGTTTAGTAAATGCAAGAATGCCAACAAAGTTTGGAACGTTTCAACTTTTTGCATTCCCTGGAGATGATGACACTAAAGAGGATCTTGCATTAGTAATGGGAAAAATCGAAGGGAGAATGCTTGTTAGAGTGCACTCTGAATGTTTCACTGGAGATGTATTACATTCAATGAGATGCGATTGTGGAGAACAATTAGACTTAGCCATGGAGCGAATAGCAAAAGAAGGAAAAGGTATTATTGTTTATTCAAGACAAGAGGGAAGAGGAATTGGACTTGTGAATAAATTAAAAGCATATAATCTTCAAGATGAGGGGCTTGATACTGTGGAAGCGAATATTGCTTTAGGATTTAATGCAGAATTAAGAAATTACAAAAATGCTGCTAAGATATTGAAGAATTTAGGAGTCAAAAAAATAAACTTGATGACAAATAATCCCTCTAAAGTCGAGGATTTGACTGAAGAAGGTTTTGATGTAAACCAAACAAAACACTTATCAAATCCTAACGAAGAAAATAGAGAATATTTAAAAACTAAAGCCAAAAAAATGAGGCATAATATTTCAATAGACTAACGAATGAAGTTTTTCTTTACACTTTTGTTTTCTGGCTTCCCTGCAATAGTCATTACCCACAGAACAAATACCCCCATTATTAGTGCGTATTGACCTGTATGCCACCAAAAATAATGAAACTTATCCCAAGTACTAAAATCATAAATATTTATCAAATAATAACCTGAAAGAATTCTTATTAAATTCTCAATGAATATGAAAATGGCTGCATAAATCGCCCACTTCGCTCGAACCATAGGTTTAACCCCTCTAAAACAAAGAACTAAAAGACTCAAAAAAACGGTCTCGTGTAATCCACTACATTCAGCAACTATTTCCATATCAATTATGTCTGCATATGCTAAAATTGTTGAATTTTCACCTCTTATATAAACTTCAATTCCCAGAGAACTCTGAATAACATAAAGAATCCAAGTCAGAAATTGTTGATATAATAAAAGTGAGTTTTCACCTCTAGTCAGATGCTGAAACAAAAGATCTATTGGCAATACAAAAAGCATCACCAAAAGAAAATTGAATGCAACACCAACCAAAACTTTTTCAGATTTCTTTTTAGCATCAAAAGATTCGCAAAGATATTTTTCAGCCTTATCAAGATAAAAACCAAAGTTATCGGCATATCTTTCAAAAAGATAATTTGGTTCAACTGAAATTGGACCTCTAACAAAAAGTAACACTAAAAATAATATAGAAATTAATAATGAAAGAATACCTGTTGTCTTATCATTTGAACTAAATCCAAAGAAAATTAAAAAAACGGAAACTAATAAGATAATGCCTCTGAGAATATCGTCTCGCGATAGGGGCTCCAGCTTTTCACTTTCGTTATCTACCACAAAGTATCTAAAGCTAAATGTAGATAAAACCTTTACATTACTTCTCTAGAAAGGTTTTTACTGCAGATAAAACTTCTTTAGCATTAACATAAGTTAGCTTGCTGTACGCTAAATCAAAATTTAACCAAATAAAATTTTGATGTTCAGAACTTAGCTTAACGTCCTTTGTATTGGATTCAGCCAAGAAAAATATAACTTCTTTTGGTACCAATTCATTTTTTTTTTGAAAATTATACTCTATTCTGTGTTTGAAATCTTTAAACAATCTAAAATCGGCTATTCCCGTTTCTTCAATTAATTCTCGCTTGGCAGTTTCTAATTCTGTTTCACTACCTTCAACATGCCCCTTTGGAAAATCCCAGTGACCCTCAACACCATTCGATTTAACTGGATGCTGAATGAGTAAATACTCGTCCGAATGAAATAAAACAATTCCACAAGATTTCTCCATACTTTACAGTCAACAATCTGCTATAACTAGATTTTCTACGAATAACTAGAATTAATCTTTTCTTGCTCTTGACAAGGCAGTTGCAACCATTCCCAATGCAAATATTGTAAAGATTGGATCGAAGCCAGGTAAGAAAACACCACGTATCCACAATGTCGCTGTAACTGATCTAGCTTCAGTTTCACCTTGTAAAGTTGTTGCAACTTGCAAAATAACTGTATGATACTCGTTACTCCATCCTACAACTGTACCTCTAGGAGTAGCAACTGTGAGTTGAACCGGTTGTTCACCAGATGCATCAATCTGATACTGAGCTGCCGCTAAAGCAACTGTGAAACCCGCATCCTCTAAATCTTTCGCGTTCATCACTTCTACTGCTATAGTATCCTGATAATTACCATTGTTAACTGCTATGAAATTCAAAACAAATTCTTTACCTGGACCAATTTTCTGGAAAGGTTGAGATGCTTGAACTGATAATCTTGCATATTGTTGAACAATAACTGCGAAACCTGCATTTTTGTTAACTTGATTTAACTGAGTGTTAGTTTCCCTTCCAGAAGCAAGAGCATTAACTTGAACAGTTTTATACGATGAACGTGTCAAAGCCAAAGCACAAACCGGTACTGTGATACTACCACCCGGTGCTAAAGTAACTGAAACTGCACCTGGAGATATTGTAACTCCACCACCTGAAAGTGAGATATCAACATCGATTGTTGCTTGTCCTTCGTTAGAAATAACCATTTCAGTACAACCGATTCCACTTGCTCCAGGTCTAACATCCAATTGAACTTGACCGTTAGTAAAACTTATAGAATACGCAACAGCAGCTTGAGCATCTGCTGGTGGTGCAAACATTACCAGAGATGTTCCTAACATTAACATTGCGAGTAGTAGAGCTTTCGAAATTTTAGTCGCCATTATTTTTTCCTCCAAAGGGTGTATTGACTGACATACACAATTTCACACTTTAACTACCACATAAAAAGGCTTTCTTAACAAAATATACGCCAAAAAAGAAATTAAATGGTGCAAAATTAGCCTAATTTAGCGATTAATTCCTCACGATTAGGTTCTACCAAAATACTTTGATCTTGAAATACTATTACTGGAATTCTGCGCATTCCATTGTTCAGTTCAATTGCTTTTTTGGTAGCCTCTTCATCATTTGATATATCTATGTAATCATAATCTATATTTTTTTCTGCAAACACTTGCTTTGCTAATACACAATCTCCGCAGGTAGGTGTTCCGTACATTAGTATTTTACTCATGATTATTCTCCGAATATGCTTCAACATCTAAACATGAACATATTAAATTTCTGTCGCCATGTGTATTATCTACTCTACCCACTGAAGGCCAAAACTTATTAATTTTTAACCAAGATTTAGGATAAGCAGCTATCTCTCTAGAGTACTCATGATTCCAATTATCTGAAGAAACTTCCAGTGATGTATGAGGAGAACCTCGTAATGGGTTGTCTTCATTAGAAAATTTACCTGACTTTACTTTGTCAATCTCATTTTTTATCGAGGACATTGAATCACAAAATCGGTCTATTTCAGCTTTAGATTCAGATTCTGTGGGTTCTATCATCAAGGTATTAGCAACAGGCCAAGACATTGTGGGCGCATGAAATCCATAATCAATCAATCTTTTAGCAATATCGTCAATAGTTAGACCTGCATCTGCAATCAAAGTGCGAGTATCTAAGATACATTCATGAGCGACAAGACCCATCTTACCTTTGTAAAGTACTGTATAATCTTTAGACAACTTTTTAGCCATATAATTTGCATTAAGTATAGCTACTTCCGTAGCATATTTTAATCCTTCAGAACCCATCATTACAATGTAAGCCCAAGATATAGGTAAAATGCTAGCACTTCCCCAATGTGTTGCAGATACAGGGCCAGTCTTACTTTTAGATTTATAGTCATCTAGAGGATTAGAAGGTAAAAATTCTGCCAGATGTGAAGCAACGCCGATTGGACCCATTCCTGGACCTCCTCCCCCATGTGGTATACAGAAAGTTTTATGTAAATTAAGATGACAAACATCAGCCCCTATGTCTGCAGGTTTACACAGACCTACCATAGCATTCATATTTGCACCATCCATGTAAACTTGGCCGCCATGTTGATGAACTAAGGAACATATTTCCTTAATTTCGTCTTCAAAAACTCCGTGAGTTGATGGATAAGTGATCATCGCAGCAGATAATGAATCTGAATACTGATCTATTTTTGATTTGAAATCAGATAAATCTATGTTTCCCTCTTCATCGCAAGAGATTCCTACTACTTTCATTCCAACCATTACTGCTGAAGCGGGGTTTGTACCGTGAGCTGAAGTTGGAATTAAACAAATATTACGATGAGAATTTCCTTTATCTAAGTGAAAATCTCTGATTGCAAGCATTCCTGCGTACTCGCCTTGACTGCCGGCATTTGGCTGAAGAGATATCTTTGAAAAACCTGTAATATCACATAGCCAATTCTCCAGATCTTTAAACAATTCGTAGTATCCTCGCGCTTGGTCTTCTGGAGCATATGGGTGCAAGTTAGAAAATTCAGGCCAAGTAACAGCTTCCATTTCCGTCACCGAATTTAATTTCATCGTACAGGAACCTAAAGGTATCATGCTATAATTTAGAGACAAATCCTTTGTCTCAAGCCTGTGAATATATCTTAGCATTTCGGTTTCTGAATGATATGAGTTGAATACTGGGTGCGTTAGAAATGAATCTGTGCGACTAAGCCCCGCAGGAATACTTTCGCTTGATGCCTCAACTCCGGAAGATTCAAATATTTCCAATATAGCTTTCACGTCTTTCATTTCAACTGTTTCATCTAAAGATATGCCTACCGAATCACTGTATTTCCAGAAATTATAACCTTTTCTTAAGGCTGAATCTAATATCTTAGTAGAATCACATTTAACTCGGATTGTATCAAAATAACTATCCGAATATAATTCAAATCCGCTTTTTTTGAGACTTTCTCCGATAACTCTGGTGAAGTAGTTGATACGAGTAGCAATTTCCTTTAACTTTCCTGGCCCATGATATATGGCATACATGGAAGACATAATCGCTAACAAAACTTGTGCCGTACAAATATTGCTAGTTGCCCTGTCTCTCCTAATATGCTGCTCTCTTGTCTGTAAAGCTAATCTAAGTGCATCATTTCCGTGTGAATCCTTTGAAACTCCAATTAACCTTCCTGGAAGATTTCTCTTAAACTTGTCTTTAGTGGAAATAAAAGCCGCATGAGGGCCTCCGTAACCCATTGGAACTCCAAATCTTTGAGAATTACCTATTACTATATCTGCACCCCAACTTCCTGGTGATTTCAGAAGACAAAGAGACATTAGGTCTGCTACTACAATCACTAGACTTCCATTAGCATGAGCCTCTTCTACTAATTTAGAATAATCTCTTATTGTACCTGATCTGCTAGGGTATTGAACCATTACTGCAAATATGTCTTTTTCAGTAGTAAATTCTGAGGAGGAGGTTTCTTTAATTTTAATTTCTAATGGTTCGGCACGAGTCTTAACTACGTTGACTGTTTGCTGATTTATATCATCAATTAGAGCTAGTGTCGATCTTTTACCTCTCAAAGCATTACATGCCATGCTCATCGCTTCAGCTGCTGCTGTAGCTTCATCTAGTAAGGAAGCGTTTGCAATGTCCATACCTGTTAAGTCTGAAATCATTGTCTGAAAGTTTAGTAGTGCCTCCAGACGACCTTGAGCAATTTCAGCCTGATAAGGTGTATATTGAGTATACCAACCAGGATTTTCAAGAATATTTCTTTTGATAACTCCGGGAGTTATAGTTCCATGATACCCATTGCCGAGATAACTTTTGAAAGCCTTATTCTTTGATGCGTAAGATTTTAAAATTTTAAGCGCTTCTTGTTCTCCAACCCCCTCTCCTACTTTTAGACTTGAATTGAATGCAATAGAATCTGGAATAACATTATTGATAAATTCAGACATCGAAGAAAATCCTAATTCACTTAACATTAAAGCAACATCATCGTCGGAAGGGCCGATATGACGTTTGGTAAAAATGTCAGGGTGTTTAGCATAATCATTCATAAAGGATTTGTATCAACTATGGGTGGGCCATATGAGTGTTTCGCTGAAATTAGGCATCCGTTCCATTTATGTGCCCATTCCTAACTAATGACTTCCATGGTAGTAATTGCCACTAGGCTTTTCACCGTGGAAGAGGCAAATAGCCTTTTAGATTTAATCAACCCTATAATCATTGAATTATCTGATTTTTCTGTGAAGCAGGAGATGCTAGAAGAACAGTTAGAAGAAATAATGGAGGAAGTAAAAGATGATTACCGAGCCGCATTAAGGCCAGGTTGGGAAGAATTACAAATCGAACTCGAGAATAATATTAACATTGTAAATAATTTAACAATTGAACTAGGGAAATTGGGAGTGGAAATAGACGATCCAGCTCTTGGGATTGTAAATTTCCCTTCACTGAGAGGAATAGAAACTGTATTTTTATCATACAGATTAGGTGAAAAATCTGTAAGACATTGGCATGAATACGATGAGAATTATGAATCAAGAAGAGCTCTCGAACAAGAATTAGACATTATAAAGCAATAAACCCTTTAGAATAGGCTCTGATAGAAGAATATGCTTAAAGCAAAAGAAATAATTATTTTTCTACCAGGAGATGGAGAAAAAGAAGTCTTTAAAGATGTTGAGTTTCAATCAAATCCAGAGGCTGGATTGCTAGCCATATTCAAAAACGATGGAAAAGAATCCATTATGTTTTCAGGTCACAGCTTTAAGATCGAAATGGCTGAAAAAGACGCGAAAGAATCATACGACATGGCCCAAAAAGCGCATTTAATGTCAAAAGACCAGATGAAGATGATGTTAGAGCGTGAGACAGGACCTACTGACAGATTTAGCTCTTCTTTCGGATAATGTCTCAGATAAAATTAGTTGTTTTTGACATGGACGGCACGATCATTGAGCCTCGTTCATCATGGGCAATGATTCACGACTACTTTGGCACTGATAATACTGAAATGCTACAAATGTATATTGATCATAAAATTTCTGATAAAGAATTTGTAAAAGCTGACATTGAATTATGGAATAGTAAGAGTGATAAACCAGTTAATGAGGAATACATAAATTTAATTTTAGACAAAGCAAAGCCACGGAAAGGAGCTAAAGAATTAATTACAAGCTTACATGAAGCGAATATCAAAACTATTATCCTATCTGGAGGCATCCAATATTTAGCCGATAAATGGGCTAAGGAATGGAATATGGATGATGCTTTAGCAAATGATTTGATTGATGATAAGAATGGAAATTTAACTGCAATAATAAAATCAAGCGGGCACAACAAAGGCCCAGTTATGGAAAAAATGATTGAAAAATACAACTTTAATAAAAATGAAATAGCTGCAGTTGGTGATACAGTAGTAGATATTCCTACTTTTGAAAGAGCAGGATTGTCTATTGCCGTAAATACGGAAGATGAAAGGGTTATTAACAAAGCAAATTATCATCTTAAAGGAGATTTGACTGAATTGAAAAAGTTGATTCTTAACTGGTAACAAAACTATAAAAATATCTAGGTATAGTTATATCATGAAGCTTAGACGAAATTTAACATTTCTATTAGTATTTTTCCTTTCTGCCATTCTTGTTGGTCAAGCCGAGGGTAACGAAGAAAATATAAATATCTCGTCTATAAAATATACAAACGATTTAGAAAATGGAGAACTAATTACACTAGTAGCAAACGGAAAAGATAATAGTACTTTCCACAAGTACAAACTTTTTGATGATGATGACGACGATTGCGATTTCCAGGATTGTCTTCCTGAAAATTGGTATGCTCCTGAATTTGATGATTCGGAATGGGGTATGAATGCAACGCCATTTGGAAATGAAGAAATTGGTGGAGTAAATCCCAACACCATTTGGCAAAGTGAGGGAGGTGAGGATGATTACCTAGTCGTTCGTCACTATTTTAATTATGAAAAACCAGATGAAGTTCTAAGTTCTACCTTTAAAATTGCTCATAATAATTACTACATGGCTTATCTTAATGGAAACTTAATTCGAGATTGCTCTTGGTATCAAAACCATGATGGATGCTATGAAGACGATCCTGAATATTGGAACAATATTTTAACATATAACGGTAATCAGCACTCAGGGCCAAACCCTGATTGGCTAGTAGAAGGTGAAAATATACTAGCTATTCTTTGCATAGATATTACTTGGGGAGGTGATACTGAACAATGGTTAGATTTTGAACTGGCGATTAATGTGCCTTCTTGGAAAGATGTTCCTGTCGTACTTGGAGATGACTTAGCACTTCGAATCGTATATAACAATGAAGGTGAAAATAATGAAACCAATCTGAATATTAGTTTAGATATAGATGATATATCCTTTTCAAGTCAGACTGTTACAATAGATAGAAATCAAACCTATGAATGGATACTTGATTGGACACCGACGAGATTAGGTGAAATTAATATAACTGCAAAAGTGTCGAATAAAACTTTGACTAGAAGCATACATATTGGATTTTATGCATATAGTTTAGATTTTGATACTAAACAAAAAACTGTAGATATTAAAGATAATATCAATTATAATTTCAATATTACAAATGAAGGTGATGTAAATGATAACTTCACATTTTGGTTAACTAATATTCCAAACGATTGGGAATACAAATTTAGTCCTGATGTTGCAAGCTTAGCTCCTAATGAAACAAAAACAATTACGATAAATATTACGGTAAGTGATAACGCTCAAGCAGGAGATTACTCATTGTACCCTCTTGTATTCTCACAATACTACTCACAAACTGTAGATACTATCGTTCATTCAGGCGTTAGTAATTCTACGCAATATTCATATCAAATATGGAATAACAGTGAATTTCCTGAAGACTTTTACAAAATGAGTTACAATGATTCCCAATGGGATACAGGAGCTGCTCCTTTTGGAAATGATGAATTGAGGGGAATTATGCCAAATACAATTTGGTCAACTGACGACCAAAATTATACACACATTAGTGCACGTCATTGGTTCAATTACAGCGGGAATTTAGATTTTAGTGAACTAAGATTGAAAATCGCTCATGATGATTATTTTCGTGTATATCTAAATGATTATCTAATACGTGACTGTTTCAGCGGTTGGGGCTGTGGGGGAAATGGAAATTATTGGGAAGAAAATATTAATATCAATAAATCTTGGCTAAATAACGGTCAAAATTTAATTGCTGTAGCCGCCAGAGATAATACTCAAGGATGGGGTGGAGGTGGTGGTAGTGACGGAAGGCAGTGGATTGATCAAGAATTAGAAATTGCAAACCTAAGGTCAAAACTGTGGGGATTTCAAGAAATTTATGATGAACTTATTGTATCTGTTAATGAAACTTATGAATATGAGATTCTAACTCCCATCATCACAAAAGAAATAGATGATACAGAACCATATGAATTCACTGTCTGGATTCTAAATAGGGGAAATGTTGAAGACATCTATAATGTAACAATAAGCTTAAACGATACTGAAAATTTTAACATAATAAGTTTCAATCAAGAAGTCAAAGTACCATATGGCGCCGATGGAGACATTGAACTTATCATTTCTTTAAATGAAAATATTAATGAGTTTGATTTAGCTGAGCTAAACATAACCATTACTTCATTAAACTCAACTAATAATCTTGTAAAACAAACTAATATTTACGCAAAATTATATGTCGCTCCAGACCTCGTAGCTCCTGCAACATATGCAGTAAGTCCGGAGTTGGTCAACTCTACCTCATTTGAAATTCAGTGGTATGTACAAGAGTGGTACAAAAATAATTTAGAATCAGGAAATGACACAGAGTACATCATCATTCAATATTCAACCGATAACGGGACAAATGGAGAAACATGGAGTGACTGGGAAATATGGGGTAACTTCAGTGTAGATGAGGAAAAAACTCTATTCACTGGTGCAATGGGAAATCACCATTACAGATTTAGATCAATAGGTGGAGATGATGATGGTAAGATTGAAAATAAAGAGGATAAAATTGATAACACCACATTTGTAGATTTGGAATCTCCAACTATAGATATTTCAAAAATTGCTTCTTCATCATTTGAAAACAGAGATATCCAAAATAATGCAACCAATACAAGAGCACTAGAATTCTCATGGGATGCTGAGGATAACAATGAACTAATCGTTGGTTTCGATTTTTATTATAAAAATAATAATGGACCTTGGGTACTAGACTTAGAAAGTTTTACTCAAAAATCTCACGCATTTTATGCTGAAAGTGATGGGAATTACCAATTTAAAATAGTGGGAGAAGACATTGCTGGAAACAGAGGATTTACTTTGACTAATACAATTCTAATAGATACACAAGGGCCAAATACAACTATATCCAATATTCCTGCTTTGACAGATTCAGATAATATTTTACTTAACTTAGAAACGTTAGATGATATTACAAACTTTACAGTATTTTATAAATTGAATAAAGAAGGTGAAAATAATGCTAATCTTGAATGGCAAGAATATGGAATATACAATCTTGACAATTTACCGATAGAAATACCTGTTCAAAATAAATATGAATACCAATTCAAGGTTTTATCGTTTGATATAGTTGGTAACCACGGAGAAGACATTGCTTACACGTTAATTGACCGAGACAAGCCGTCCAAAATAAGGAATCTACAGCTATCCCAAGGAAAAACAATAGTTAATTCTACAACTGATGTACTAATTTCATTTATGTCATCACAAGCTCAAGATCTAGTTGAGTATAGAGTATACCGATCTACTTCTGCAAATGAAACTGGGGAGCTTATTATTGAAATTCCTTACGGTGAGCAGTATTTGTCTTACAAAGATGCAAATGTTGAAATGGGAAAAATATATCACTATTCCGTTGTGGCTGTAGATAGAATGAATTTTGAATCTGATCAGGAAAAAGGATTTCTAGATTTAACTATTGAAAAAGAAACAATAGTTGTTGAAGAAGATGATGGATCTAATATGTTAACTATTTTTATTGGACTTGGAATTGTAGGAGGTACTGCTGCCATTATAGCATTTATAGGTAGAAAATCATCTGAAGAGATTGTTCAAGTAATTGGAGATTTACCTGAGAATATCAAAGAAGAACAATTTAGTGAAGTGGATGGAGAGTTAATTTGTAATGCATGTGGAGCAATGTTTAGTCCAACTGAAACAAGTTGTCCTGCATGTGGAATATTAAAGGAGTGAAAATGAAAAATATTATCGTTGAAAAAAGAAATCGTATTGGAATTGTGACTGTTAATAGACCAAATGAACTTAATAGTATGAATTCCGAAACTAGAAAAGAACTTGCAATTGCATTTGAAGAATTAGATTTAGATGATGATGTAAATATCTCTATCTTAACAGGATCTCCAGGTAAAGCATTTATCGCTGGCGCAGACATAAAAGAATTTTCAAAAATGGAAATAAAAGATAGAAAGGCTATGAAAAACGACTGGAGAGTTACAGATGTAATATCTAATTCAAGTAAGCCTGTAATTGCTATGATTAATGGATTTTGTCTTGGAGGAGGGCTAGAAATTGCAATGGCATGTGACCTTAGAACTGCAAGCAATAATTCTAAATTAGGACAACCTGAAATAAATATTGGAATAATTCCTGGCGCAGGAGGAACACAAAGACTGACAAGACTTATTGGTGAGGGAAGATCTATGGAACTAATCTTAACCGGAAATATGATTTCAGCTAAAAAGGCTGAGGACTGGGGATTGGTAAATATGGTAACTGATGAAGAAAAATTAGAAGAAGTTACTATGGAACTTGCTAATCAAATTGCAGAAAAATCTCCTTTTGCAATTAAGAGAGCGAAAAAATGCATAAAATTGGCTGCAAATACATCACTAAAAAAAGGTTTAAAAGAAGAACAAGAGTTATTTGTTGAATGCTTCAAATCAAATGACGGCAAAGAAGGAATCAAAGCATTCATTGATAAAAGAAAGCCCGAGTTTAAAGGAAATTGAGATTAAAACAGAAGGTTGAATACATTGCTTCCAAGTTGGAAGAACTTTATCCTAATCCTGAAATTCCGCTCGACCACGAAAATAATTTTACATTTTTAGTCGCAGTAATGCTTAGTGCTCAGAGTACTGATAAAAAAGTAAACGAAATTACTCCCAAACTATTTTCTAAAGCGAATACTCCTGAAAAGATGGATAGACTAGAAATAAATGAAATAAGAGATTACATTAGAGAAATTGGCTTAGCTCCCACTAAAGCAAAAAATATCAAAAAAACTTCTCGACTATTAATTGAAAAACACAATGGTAAAGTGCCTGATACATTCGAAGAATTGGAAGAATTGCCAGGAGTAGGGCATAAGACTGCATCAGTAATGATGTCACAAGCTTTTGGGCAACCTGCTTTTCCTGTTGATACACATATTCACAGACTAGCATTCAGATGGAAATTATCAAAGGGAAAAAATGTAGAAACTACAGAAAAAGATCTCAAACGAAAATTTGATAAGAAACTGTGGAATAAGCTTCATTTACAAATGATTTTCTACGGAAGAGAATATTGTCAGGCTAGAAAAAAGAAATGTAATTGTGAAATATGTGAAACTGTATCATAGTAGATAGCTATATTGCGAGCTTTGCAGAATGCATAGTATGAGTAAATGGGACCGTAGATTTTTGGAACTAGCAAAACAAATCTCTACTTGGAGTAAAGATCCATCAACTCAAGTCGGATGTGTGGTTGTTGGTCCTGATAGAGAAATTCGAAGTACTGGATTTAATGGACTGCCAAGAGGTATTGACGACACTGATGAAAGATTAAACAACCGTGAGATAAAATATCCAATGATATGCCATGCTGAAGAAAATGCAATTATGCATGCTGCAAGAACTGGAATATCACTGAAGAACTGTATAGCGTATGTAACTTGGCCGCCCTGCACTAGATGTGCTAGATCACTAATTCAAGCTGGAGTGTCTGAGATTGTATATCCTAAGGAAGTAGAAATTCCAGACAGATGGGAAACTGATTTCGATATGTCCCTAAATATGTTTAAAGAATCAAAAACGGTAGTACGCCAAGAGTAAACTATTCTTCAGATTCCTCTTTCCCTAATAATTCTTTTATCTGCTTAAGGTGTTCTACTCCAGTGTCTGATTGAATATTCTCAGTAATCATATCTCTAACCTTGGAAGGAGAAGATACTCCAAATAAACAATCATGTGGATTATGCCGAACACTTCTAGACGAATTACGTGCCGCACCACCTATTCCCAAGCTCATTCCTTTAACTTCTGTTCCTGTGCCTCCTACAACCATTGATTCATCTGTACCTGTGCCTAATCCTGAACCTGTTAAAGGTAAAACTGTCCCATATCCGAATATAGTTCCAAAAATGCCTTGTTCCATTTTTATATCTTCTATGTGATTATAACGTACTTGGCGCTCGCTTCTATTCATTAAGAAGCTACTCTGGAGCACAATACGATTATCTGTTAGGTAGTAAGTAAATGATCTCCTGTAAAAATCTACTGAGAACAAACCAACAAGACCTACCACTGTAGTTAATCCAGGAATAAACCAGCGCCCGAAGCCCATTGTGTCTGCCATATCACTATATCCATGATAAGCCATTACTACAATACCAAAAAGTGCAACTCCTGAATACAAACGGAAAATACCTTGACCTCCTGAATCAAGGAAAAAATAACGTGCTATAAATCCAACTAAAAAAAGACCGAATGACCAAATGATTGTACCTGCCAAAACTTCACTATCTTGTAATAATGCTTCTATATTATCGTAAAAGGGAAAATCTGAAAACTTATCTGAATTAAAAAAATCGTAAATTACATATGACCAAATTAATAAAAGAAAAAATGTTAAATATAAATGGAAAAACGAAAACATATGAGGCTTAAGTTGCATTTTTAATTCTTCGCCTCTGAGTAAAGTAATACCTGACATAACTTGCACAAGTCAAGGGTAGTTAAAATATTTTCATATTAAGCGATTCATATTTATTTACGCTTTTATTCTAGTTAAAAGAAGATGCCAAAAATAAGGAAAATAATTAGAAAAAAAAAGAAAAATGAGGCTAAAGAAGCTTTAGCAAAGGCAAGCGGTGGAGAGGAATTAGAGATAGCCGCAAAAATACTAGGCGAACTTAGAGAAAGAAACAAAAGGAAAAAAATTATAGAAAATAAAAGTTAATTTGATTCTTCTGCAAGTATTACTAGGTAAAGGCCCGAAATTACAATTAAACCACCTAAGATTACACCAAAACTTGGTACTTCTTGAAAAAATAGCCAAGCAAGTAAACCTGAACCAACTGGCTCAGCCAATAGTGATATTGAAACTACATAGGCCGGCAAGTAACCTATTGCCCAATTTTGCATAGTGTGACCTAACAAAGTAGGAATCAAAGCCATTAGCAAAAATAATTGAATTTCATAAATAGGTAAATTTACATAATTTAAATTCTGAATTAGGACAATAATAAACATAGAAATAAAACTAAATAAATAAACGATGAAGGCGTAAGTTGGTAAACTTACTATCTTTCGCAATTTCCTACCACTTAAATAATATAATCCTGCAAGAATTCCTGAGATAAATGCAAAAATATTACCCATAAAATTACCGGGATTATCAATTATATCTCCTCCAAATAAAATAAAAATACCACCAAGAGAAACTAAAGTCCCCATAATCGCTTTCCTGCTTAGGCTTTCTCCAAAAAAAATCCAACCTAGTACTGCCACATAAACAACATGACAAGTTGCTAGAAGAACTGAAGCGGCCACAGACGTTTCTTTAACTGAAGTGATAAAAAAACTAAAATGAGCTCCTAACAATACTCCTGTAAATATCATTTCAAATATAGTGGTATAAGATTGAGAACGAATTTCAGCCGCCCTATCCTTCAAAATAAGCGGTAAAAAAATCAATGTTGCAAATGCTTGGCGATATGCTCCTATTACTAGCGGTTCACTATCGCTATATCTAATTAAAATAGCTGAAGTAGATATTGCAAACATCCCAATTAGGAGTGCCAAATAAGGAAGCTGAAGACTTTTTTTAATCCCTAAACTGATTACTGACACATATGTCCATGAATCGTGGTCTTAATCATTTTACCGCATTAAATCTATAGGCTTTGTGAGGTGTCTTCGTGAAGATGCTGGAGGTTCAAACCAATTTAAATCTAAATTAGGTGACTTAGGAATCAAAGAAGGACGATCGTATTTTTTACCGCAACTCTTACATCTGTATTTGGAATTTTTACCAGAAGAATGTGTACGCTTACCACAAATACAAATGGGATTTGGAGGCTTAGAGTAACGAGGTACTAAATTTATAATTTTTAATTTTTCAATATTAACTGTACTTTCGCTGACACTTCCACAAACTGTTATTTCATCACCCACTTCTAATTTGTCCACAACTGCTCTTAAGTTTTTAGAAGGTTCAAAAACTGCGCATTTTACTTCATTTCCATCTGAATCTTTTACTCTGAAAAAACGATGACCTCCTTTTATGATTTCAGCTTTAGAAGAAATGCTAACATCTACCCAAACTGAAGTAAAAGCTGTGAGCTCTAATATATCTGAAATACAAAAATGATCGTCAGTCGCTTGGTTTGTTTGATACAATAACCATCTAGAAGGTTTCTCAGGCCCTAATTTATGGAAATTATCGAGAAGAACCTTATCATTTGTACCCCTAAAACCCCATAAAACAGGACAAGGTGAATTAGGAACCATCGCTACTTTACCTCCCTGATCATTACATGAAAACACATCCTTAAGTTCGGAAACTTTAGAAACGGACTCAGAAGAAATATCTCGCAAAGTCCCCCATGTCGATTTTTCTCTATACCCAATTAATTCCCAGGTAAAATTTAATTCTCCTACTTTACTATGATATCCAGACCAGGCCAACGCACATGCAGCACCGATTAATCCTCTAGAACCTCTCATGCCAAAAGTTACACAATTAGAAAGAATAGGATCTAAATCTTCCTGAAGAACTATGCTTCTTACACCTTGCCAATAGAGGCCCTCTGGCAAATAAGTATCAGATATTACAATACCTGGTTGTGAGTCCTCCTTAGAGTTGGCTTTAACAATATTAACTACTCTTTCAAGAATATCTTTTTTATCAAATTTTCTGTCTTTATAGTTGGGATATATGCTAATTTCAGAATTTTCTAAACTCCCTATCTTTTCTTTGGAGCCAATGCCTTCACCAAACACAAGAGCAAGAGCTCCATTGCCTCTTGTTTTCCAAGGTACATTTGGATTCAATCTCACAAGCCTAGGTGGTGCTATTAAGTCCAAATCTGATAATTCTGATATGATCTCCGTAATCAACCAAGTGGTACAACCTCCGTCTAGCGAATCTGTATCATCTATTCCTATGTGCAACATAACTATCTATTCAAAGATGAAAACCTCACTAGCCCATGAAGGTTGTGTGCTATTATTAGATAAATAGGCTAAGTAAATCTCTAAGTTAGAGGAAGTACCTGCTGGAATGTAAGGATAATCTCCTAATAAACTATAAACCATGATTGAAAGCTGGTTTCTTTTAATTAGCTGGTGCAACAAATCAACTATATCTATTCTGAAATCACTGTGTGACGCTTCAATTTTATCAGACCAATCAATTCCAATAGCTATATCATCTGCAAAATTCAAAGCATCATCTAACTCATTGAATCCCTGCAAATTTCTCAAAGGTAAAACTACTTTCCCTCTATCTGCTAAAATCAAATCTATTATATCTTCACCCCAGATAAGACCTGAGTCCACAAAAATCTCATTTTCTGGATTTGAGGGGAGGGTGTAAATCGATGGTCTATTCTTGATTATTCCACCCATATCCCAAAATAACTGCTTTTTGGACGATTTAGAAAAGGTGAATTTAGTATTTTTATCTTCAAAACTAAACCTCCCTTCACTCCAAATTGGCTTAACTTTTTTACCATTAAAGTAAGCCTTAGCCGGTTCAACCATATGTAATTAATAAACCTATAGATTTAGACTTTACTAAAGGTCTAAAATTACTCTTAGGTGTGCAGGAGGGCCTTCTTGTACTAACAATTGATGATAGGATATGGCCTTAATTTCAACACCATAACCATGTTTATCCTGATTGTAGGTTTCACCTGCTAGCTTTCCATCTAATTGGAAACCATTTTTTTTTGAAATTTCCAATTTTGCCGAACCTGGTATAAAATCGTCAGTATCAAACAATACAACCAAATAAGACAAAAAATCAACTAAAAGAGAATCAAAGTTATCAGACTTCAAAGAAACTTCTTTGGATATTGAAACTTCAGGTAGACTACCGCCCGTAATTATTTCTGAAAAACTAAGTGAAACTTCTTCAAAAGCCTCTGAAAGGGTCGGAGATTCAATCTCAATCCCGATATCTGCTGTGTGTTCAAAGTTTTTCCTCAATACCTTCCAAAAGAGTTTGTTAATAAAATGGTAGCGGGGGATGGATTTGAACCATCGATCTCCGGGTTATGAGCCCGACGGGATTTCCTAGCTACCCCACCCCGCTACGTAATACTAGAATATATCAGGCTCCGGATTAACCTCTAAAATAGGCTTGATATAAAATCTTGTTAAATCAAAAAATCTATTTTTTACGTCTGTAAATAATTGAAATAAATAATAAAACACCAAGCGTTAATGAAAAATTAGGGCCGAAAAGTAAAGCGTCGTCAGTATTTTCACTATTTGATGATGAAGTGCTCTTCTCACTTATTGTAAGTGGCAAAGTCAAAGTGTTATCTGCCCTTTTACTATTTGATTCATCTGTTTGCTGCTTAAAATCCACATATACTTTGAGGGTCTTCAAACCTTCTGACGGAGTTTCCCAGTTTAGAATAACTGGTGCCGAACCAAAACCACCTATCCCTTGCTCAACAACAAACTCATCAACAATTCTAGAGCCCTCGTAAAGTGTTACTCCAAAAATACCTGTACTTTTTCCTCCATTATTGTTAACTGTCAATTGAATTACTATTGGCATGCCTTCTTGGAGGTCTGACGGTTGTAAAATTGCAATTGGTTTGTTATTTATTAATACATCATCTAGACTTACTGATAAGTCCGATATTTTCTCTACAGGAACATCCACTATAATTTTTGAGTTGACTGTGGCTGAACCGTCTCCCGGAGAAATTGAATCTGCAGTCATTAAGAATGTGACTTCTTCACCTAAACTATCTTCATAGTTGACGGGTCTAACAACAATGTCTACTGCGACAGATTGAGATTTATCGATTGTAACTGCAGAAATATCATTTCCCTGTACTTCGGCACGTATTGTCCAATCGCTCCTCGAAGTTGTTACTCCTAAATCAAATGTATCCTTATCACTGCCTGTATTCCTTAAATTTATTTTAAATTTATAATATCCATCTATGTCCAATTCTTCGGGATCTATATTAATTCTATCCGGAACTGATAGGAAGGCTACTCCATATGTTCTTACTGTGGTGACTAAACTAACATCTTCAAAGATATCATCATTGCCTGAAGAGGTTACTGTAATTGTTACTCTCTCAGATGAACCTCCTTTTGCTGAAACTGGAGCCTCTACTCTAATTTGAACATAAGATGATTGATCCATTTGAAGATTAACAGATGAATCAGATTGAAGACTAACTTCCCAGCCTGAAGGAACATCTGAGTCATCAATAGTTATCATAAAAATATCTCTAGTATTACCTGTGTTCAATATCTTAAATGAATAATCTGTCTTTCCGCCTTTAGGTAATTGTCCGTTTGAACTACTGCCTTCGTCAAACCCAATTTCTAGGCCATACTGATCCACTTCCAAATAATACGTCATAGATGATGTCCAGGTATTACCGAAATTATCCTTCAATGAAAACTTAATTACATAATTGCCAGAAGTAATACCATTATCCTCTTGATACCACCATTTCCCCTGAATATATTTAGCATAAGTGTGTTTATCCTTTAATTGTATTGTATCCTTAAATTTTCCTCCACCACTAATTCCATCAACCATTATCTCTGCTGATGAAATATCAAAATTATCTGCACCTAATGCATTAGTCACGTTAACTTTGATAAATAATGAATCTTCATCTATGGCTTCAACTCTGTCGTTATCAAAGTAGTAATCATCACTTTCAATATTAACGTGTTTAAAATCTAATATGAAAGACGAAAGAAAATCAGATTGTGCTGCTTTAACCCATACTGTTCGATTTTCAGTATCTGGAGCCCAGGTAACGCTTGTTTCCAATTTAATTCCTAAAGTGGTGTAAGCTGGAACTCCATCTGGAAATAAACTTTTATCAAGATCGGAGGATTCCAAATCAAGTGTGTAATTCTCAGATAAGAATGATCCAAAACCCGAAGTCTTAGTTACCTCATCCACTGATAAATTATTGAAGCCATCTTGAGTTCGGATGTATAAAGTCGTCTTAAAACTAATTTCTTGAACATTTGTTGATTCTACCCAAAAACTATAGCTGTAAGAGTCACCTAATTCTAATGGACCACCCATATTAGTCTCCCAAGAAACCAGTGGATAGAATGTATTGGCTTGATTTGGATCATCACGACATTTCCAATACTTCGGTGTAGCTTCAGAAGGCTCATCGATAGTCAAGTCATAAATATCACCAATTCCTGATTTAGCCAAGAAAAATTCGGTATTACCATATTTCTCAGCGTCTGCTGGGACTGAAATCAATAATATTGCAAAACTAAGCAAAATTAATGAATAACCTATGCTTTTCATCATATCTAATTAAAATCTTGACAGTATTAAAGTTTCGTTAGAAAAATACTAGTCAAAAAGATTTATTCCTCCGCTGTTAGAAACTACTTCTGAATTTTCAGAAATTAATTCTCCCCTCCTAAATACTTTGTGAGGGAATATTGCTTGCCAGTCTTCAAACGGAGACCAGTTTGATCTTGAATGTAAGTTATCAACGTCAATATTTGTAGAACGATTGAGGTCAACGAACATAAAATCTGCAGGTTGCCCAACTTCGATACGTCCTCTATTAAGACCAAGACGGTCTGCTGGCGCTTCAGACATACTATTTACCAACCGGCTCAAGTCTAACCTTTTTTCAACAACTTCTTGTAACATTAAAGGCACCATAGTTTCTACTCCAGGCATACCAGAAGGCGGAGTATCTGATTTCTTTTCTTCAATTGTATGTGGGGCATGATCACTTGCTAAAATAGGTATTTTGCCACTTCTGTAAGCGTCATAAAGACTAATATTGTCAGAAACATTACGCAAAGGAGGATCTACCTTACAATCTAATGAACTGCAATTATCTAAATTTAATAATAAGTGATGTGGACAAACCTCTGTTGAGGATAGATTTGGAAGATTTTTCAATCCATTGGCAGTTGAAAGATGTGCGACATGCAAATATTCAGACGAAGGCATTGATGCAAGACATTGCTCTTCAGCAACCAGACGGTTTTCAGTGTGATCTGATAATTTTTCAAGCGGATTATTGTACATATAATCTGGATGTTCACAGTGCACCACCATTGGCTTTTTTGTTTTTTCTAAAACTTCCTTAGCTAATCTAAAATAATCATCTGAAGAGATACCATAAGGATATAATTTCCAAAAAGCTGCAGGAACTGTACTAAACCAGTCTTGCTCGGTTAAATTTTCTTCAACATTAATTCCTATTCCAAAATCTACAATTGATTTGCTTTTAGCAATTTGTTCTTTATCTCTGAATGAGGATATATCAGAGGTAAATGGATTAGTATTTGGCATATCTACAACTGCGGTAACTCCACCACAAGCCGCAGATTCAGAACCCGTTTTCCAGTCTTCCTTATGTGGATAGCCTGGATCTCTGAAATGAACATGCATGTCAAAAGCTGCTGGTAAAATTAAACCCCCTGCTTTCTCTTTTTTTGGTTCCAAACTTGTCTTTTTAACAGAAGAAATATAACCATTTTCTACTTCAATAGAAACATCCACTAGCCCCTGTTTGGAAATCCATGCTTTACCTTCGAAAACTGACATTATTACTTATCTCTATTATACAAATGAAAGGTTGAACTATAAACATCTTCTGTTCGACTTTTTACGCTTAATACAAAGCTTGAGTCCTCAAATGTTGAATTGTCTAAGGTTGTAATTGTTAATGTCAAATTAGCTGAATCTCCGGATGATAGATTCAAATGCGTAGAATTAGTTTCTGAATCGTAGAAAACATATTGATTAAAATTATCTGATGTTTCATTTATAGTTTGAGGTTCGGAAGAGAGGTTAATGAAATCTACAACTATAGAGATAGTTGCATTATCTATGTTATTGTTAAAACTTAAAGAAAGATTTTCCCATCCGTCTTCTTGACCACTATTTAAAATTCTAATTGACGTTACATTAGTTTCACCCGAGTATTGATAAAAATTATTCTCGTCTGAATCAATGTCCAAAGAAAAAGGCGAATCTACTGTAAAAATGGGTGAAGGTGTGAAAGTTGTAAACAAAATTAAACCCGTAACCAATCCTACTGCTATTCTAGGAGAACCTAATGATGATAGTTCTTCTGAAGGTGGAGGATGGTACGTTCCTAAAAAATAAATTAAAAGTGCATAAATCGCCCATCCCATATACGGAGGACCAAAACCAGGAATACCATAAAATGTCATAAAAATTAAAGAAATTATTACTACAAAAGATAAAATATTTGCTTTAGGACCAAGCAATGAACGTGCAATATGACCACCGTCTAGCTGCCCGGCCGGCATCAAATTCAATGCGGTTACAAAAAATCCTGTCCATCCTGCAAGAACAACTGGATGAGATAGATAGTCTCCAGATGAAGGATTTAAGTTTTCAGAAATCGAAAAAAGTAATTCAAAGAAAAAAGATGACCCTAAAAATAGCGAATCTCCTGAATCTACTGGAACAGTTCGCGCATAAAATTCAGTCAACCAAAAACCGAGAAGAGTTACAGGTATAGCGACTAAAAGTCCTGCAATCGGCCCACTTGCACCAACATCTAGAAGAGCCTTTCGATTTGGTATTGGCTCTCTTATTGAAATAAAAGCGCCCATTGTTCCAAATGGAAATATCATTGGAGGCATGGGTAAAAAGAACGGTAAGGAAGCATCAAGATTATGCTTCTTAGCATAGTAGTAATGACCCATTTCGTGAGCGCCAAGAATTAACATTAAAGGTAAAGAAAAAGTAAGAAATCCCATAAAGAATATTTGTGGACTTATGAGTATTCTAAGCCACCACCAGTTCATCTCAATTATTGAAGAATCATCGTACGAGGCCCACCACATAGCGCCGGCCCAAGTAGTAGTAAAAAAAGTTGCTAACAGTAAATACAAATTAATTCTACTTTCATAATAATCAAATGAAGGTTGAGGAAGAATAACTAAAATCAATTCATTTCCTGTTCTCCTTAGCATTGGGAAGAGACGGCCTGCACCAAAAGTAGTAGCCACCTTTAGAGCTAAACGTAACTCCTCAAATTTATCTTCCAAATTATCTGGTTCTTTAACGAAAAATAAATGGGCGTTGCCATCCCATTTGCTGTCTTCTACTTTCCAATTTAGACCTTCGATGAATTTTTGTATTGATTTAGACATTTAAATTCCTAATTCTCGACCTGCAATTTTTGAGGCTTGATTAGATAGTTTAGAAGGTGCATATATCCGACACCTCCAATGATCAAACTGAGCTTCGTATAGGCTTTTTGTTATAGTAGACATATTACTTGCATAATCTAGAGTTCCATCCTCTTTAAGAATTTTAACTTTCATAGCTGGTACTACTTTAAAAGGCGGTAAATCCATAAATATTTCTGATTGATCTATATCAAGTTTTTGAGCAATTGATAATTCTAGATCTTCAACATCTGATTTAGAAATTCCCATTTCTTCAGTTTTATCTTTTGTAATACTAACTACCCTCTTTATTATGTTCCTTTTTTCAAAATCATTAACTAACTTTTGCGACAATCCGCCTGCCAAATTTAACTCCGATAAAAATTTATGATCTGTGAAACCAACAAACGAATCATATGTAAAAATATCATTATCAATTGCGGCTGTAGTTGCCCTTGCCAACATTAATTCAGCCCCTCGTGAAAATGGATGGAAATAGACCGTTGGAAACATAATTGAACGAGAAGTTAAGAAAGTTTCAACTACTGGCAAACCACTTTCTCCAATTACTAGCTCATTATCTGCAATTGACATCTTTGTAACTAATCTTCCAGTGTCTACTCCTGTTTTGACACCCGTATAATGTGAATCTCTCATAAGATAATCAAGACGATCGCCATCAATATCTCCAGAAATTAGTGAGCCGTACTTGTGATCTCCTTTGATTAGATTGCAAACTTCGTTTACGTCTAATCCTTTATTGCTTAGTATATCTGATATTTGACTAGAATTAATAATATCCTGAGTAACTTCTACATGATCTTTACCAAATGGCAACTCATCAGCTAAGTGCGAGTATGGAGAATGGCCTAAATCATGAAGTAACCCTGCGATTGAAACTAATGGTATTTCATCTTCAGGAACATCAGATTGGCTAGCCATTTGTTTAACTAGATGGCTAACGCCTATACTATGTTCGAGTCTGGTATGGTTTGCTCCAGGGTAAACTAAATTTGCTGAACCTAATTGCTTTATCCAGCGCAATCTTTGATATGGTTCAGTATCAACTAAAGAGGACTCTAATTCATCTAAATCAATGTAATCGTGAATAGAATCCCTTACCCTTCGCATCAATTCACTTGATACAAGGTTCATAAAATAGGTTATCTATATTTTGTGTTCCACCTTCTTTCAAAATGGGGAATTTAAAGGCAATGGCCCAAAGCTTATATTGACAAAATTCTCTTCCAATATGAATATGAATATTTCCGGAAATGTCAAAGAAGTTGATGTTGAAGAATTGACTGAATGTCCAGAATGTGACTCGGAACATATTGTGCGCGATTACAAGCGCGGTGAAGTTACCTGTAGGAATTGTGGACTTGTTGTTGATGACCAAGTAATTGATCAAGGCCCTGAGTGGAGAGCCTTCGATTCTGAGCAAAATGAAAGGAGAGCAAGAGGTGGAGCTCCAATGTCTGTAATGGTACACGATAAAGGCCTTTCAACGGATATTGGTTGGGGTGGACGAGATATTAACGGAAATAATGTTCCTACTAAAAATAGAGCTCAAGTTTACAGAATGAGGAAATGGCAGAACCGAACTAGGGCATCAAATTCTGCAGATAGAAACTTAGCCCAAGCTCTTAATGAACTTAACAGATTGGCTTCAAAAATAGGATTACATCGTCAGGTCAGAGAAGAAGCTGCAATGCTTTACCGGAGAGCTGTGCAAGATAACTTAGTAAGAGGGCGGTCTGTTGAAGGTGTTGCTGCCGCCGCACTTTACGGCGCATGTAGAAGGTGTGAAGTCCCAAGAACATTAACTGAAATTACAGAAGCTTCTAGAGCTTCTAAAAAGGAAGTTGGAAGAACTTACAGATATATTTCTAGAGAATTAAAATTAAATTTACAGCCTGCATCTCCATCTGTTTACATAATTCGCTTTTGTAGAGAACTAGAACTACCCGGCGATGTTGAAAATACTGCAATAAGCATTCTAAATCAAGCAATTGCTGCTGAACTAACATCTGGAAGAGGTCCAACCGGAGTTGCAGCTGCTGCCATTTACATTGCTTCAGTTGTACATGACCAAAGAAAAACACAAAAAACAATTGCAGATACTGTAGGAGTTACTGAAGTAACAATAAGGAATCGCTACAAAGAATTAGCTAAAAATTTAGATATTGTAGTCTACTTGTGAGGTTATTTTGAAATATAATAAACGTGATAGTAACGTTTACCAAATTCGTTTAGAAAATGAGGATGATTTGTATCATTTGAATTTATTACTTAATGAGGGAGATCAAGTTAGAGCTCTAACTGAAAGACGTGAATCCTCACAATCTGATAGGCTCAAAAAGGAGAGGGGCAAAAAACAAAAGATGAAACTAACTATTGACGTTAAGAACCTTGAATATCAATCTTTTGGGCAACGCTTTAGGTGTCATGGGATTATCTCTTTAGGTGAAAATAATCAGGGACTGCATCACACTTTAATCTTAGAACCTGGCGATTCATTTGATGTTAGAAAGGAAGTTTGGCTAAATCATCACAAAAAAAGACTAAGAAAGGCCGCTGAACCAATTGTAACTGCGACAGCAATTGCTGTTGAAAGTGATTCGATTGTAATTGCTGAATTAAGAACATATGGCATAAGAGAACTGAAAACACTTAGTCGAGAAGGCAGTGGAAAATCCACCGGCGGTGAAGAACTTAATGATTTTTACAAAAGAGCTGTAAGGCAAATAGTAAAAGTTCACATTAAGGATTCTGTAATTGTTATAATAGGACCTGGATTTTTAAAAGAAGATTTTGCTGAAGTAGGCAAATCTAGAGCGCGTGAGATATTCAAGGGCTGCGTAATTGAAAACTCTGGTCAAGGAGGGATGGCTGGTATTCATGAAGCAATAGGCAGAGGCGATTTACCTAACGCAGTTGCTCAGATAAAAATTCAAGAAGAGATGGCTGCAGTAGAGAAACTTAAAGAAGCTATAGCAAAAGAAATGGGTACTTACGGTAAAAACGAAGTTCGAAATGCTGTTGAGAGCGGGGCTGCAGAAAGCATTCTACTAATATCTGAGAAGACTAAAGAAAAAGAAGGTTTGGAATTATTAGAATTAGCTCAGCAAAATCGTACAGATGTCATAGAAGTTTCCTCACACCACCACGGCGGTGAAATGCTGATTGGACTTGGAGGAACTGCAGTTATTCTTAGATATAAAATGACATAAATTCTTTTAGAGGGTAGCTTGTAAGCATCATATGATGCCAGGAATGGGGCGTATGAACCCCCGCATGATGAAAAAATTGCAAAAACAATTACAAAGTGCTACCGAAGAAATTGATGCTACTGAAGTAATTATACGAACAAAAGATAAAGAATTGTACTTTAGCAACCCTTCTGTAAGTGCAATGAATATGATGGGACAACAATCATATCAGATTGTAGGTGAACCTGAAGAACGCACTCTAGGCAGTAGTGAGGAAACTACAAATATCCCCCAAGAAGACATAGATTTAGTAGCTGCACAGGCTGGCGTTTCTCCTGAGAAAGCAAAAGAAGCTTTAGAGGAATGTAATGGAGAGCCTGCTGAAGCTATTATCAAATTGATGAGTGAGTAAAAAATGGATTTTGCAGAAACCGAAGACCAAAAAATGATTCGCGGAATGGTACGTGAATTTGCTGAAGATGTTGCTGGGCCTACTTGTAACAAGAGAGATAAGGAACAAATTGCACCTATTGAGGAATTCAAAAAGTTCGCAGAGCTAGGATTTGCAGGAATGACCATACCTGAAAAATACGGTGGTCAGAAATTAGATGATATTTCAGAGGCAATTGTTGTCGAAGAATTGTCAAGAGTGGATCCGTCTTTAGGAGTCATGGTAGCCGTCCACGTCGGACTTTGTTCTATGACAATAGCATTGAGTGGAAATGAAGAGCAAAAGGAAAAATATTTACCAAAATTAGCCTCTGGAGAATTCTTAGGCGCATATTCTTTGAGCGAAGCCGGTTCAGGCACAGATGCTGCTGCAATGGTAGCAAGAGCTACAGATGATGGTGAACACTATACTTTGAATGGTGAAAAAATGTGGGTTACTAACGGAACAACTGCAGATCTTTTCGTTCTATTTGCTAAAGTGACCAATCACCCTGATTACGGAAAAAAGAGTCATGGAGGTGTGACTTGTTTTATAATTGAAAAAGGGTTTGAAGGATTTGAAATTGGAAAGAAAGAAGACAAATTAGGAATTCGTTCAAGTGATACATGTACATTAATTCTAAATGAATGTAAAGTCCCAAAAGCAAACATACTTGGAGATGTAGGTAAAGGTTTTCCAATTGCAATGAATGCGTTAGATAATTCTAGAATAGGTATAGCTGCTCAAGCACTAGGTATTGCACAGGGGGCATACGAAGCTGCACTGAAATATTCAAAAGAACGGGAAACTTTCGGTAAACCTATAGCTGCTCACCAATCGATAAGTAATTATCTAGCAGATATGGCTGTTAGAATCGATGCTGCAAGATTACAAGTTTACAAAGCTGCATGGGCTAAACAAGAACATTACGAAAATGGATCATCACGCCATACGCTTGAAGCTTCAATTGCAAAGCTCAGTGCAGGTGATACTGCAATGTGGGTTTCAGAAAGAGCAGTACAAGTATTAGGCGGATATGGATACACAAAGGATTTCCCTGTAGAAAGATTTTTCCGCGATGCGAAAATCACTCAAATTTATGAAGGAACTCAAGAAGTTCAACGATTAGTAATTGCTCGTGAAATTGGAAAGTGATAGGAAAAGTTTTATGAGTATGTTTGCAAGATGCTTTACAGACTATTTAGTCAACACACAAATTATCGGTGCTAAACAATGCGTATAGGAATACCAAAAGAGAACAACGAGAAAGAAACTCGTGTAGCTATTGTACCAGTTTCAATACCTAAATTAATGAAATTAGGTTTTGAAGTAGTAATTGAAAAGGGTGCTGGAGAGAAATCAGGATATTCTGATACTGAATACGAAGAAAAAGGTGCAAAAACTAAATCATTTGATGAAGTAATGAAATGTGAATTAATTGCTGCAATTGATGTTCCAAATTTTGAGAATATGGAAAAAGGTCAAATGTTAGCATGCATAGCTGATCCTTTTAGAAATCTAGAACAAACAAAACAAATAATTGATTCTGGAATTACTCTTCTCTCACTGGAAGTCATTCCAAGAAGACTGTCGAAAGGTCAATCAATGGATGTGAACTCAAGTCAAGATAATTTATCAGGATATAAAGCAGCTTTAATGGGATCTCAAAATATTGCGAAAATGGTTCCTATGATGATGACTTCCGCCGGAACTGTAAGGCCTGCAAAATTCATAATTCAAGGAGCTGCTGTAGCTGGCCTTCAAGCGATAGCAACTGCAAAAAGATTAGGTGCTGCAGTGCAAGCTATAGATGTTAGATTAGCTGCTAAGCAAGACACTGAAAGTTTGGGTGCTAAATTTATTGACGTACCTGGTTGGAAGGACGCTGAAAGCTCAAGTGGACATGCTTCACTTTTTACTGATAAAGACCTTCAAGAAGCATTCGATAATGCTTTAATGGATGCTGTAAAAGACGCTGATGTTGTAATTACTACTGCTAGATTATTCGGTGCAGATGCACCTAAACTCTTCTTCGATAAAGAAAACAATGATAAGATGACTAAAGAAATGAAAGAAGGGTCTGTAATTGTTGACATGAATACAGATACTGGTGGTAATATTGTTGGAAGTAAAGAAGGGGAAATAATTGAAAAAGATGGAGTAACAATTGTAGGAATACCTATGCTATGTAGAACCGTTCCAAATACTGCATCAATGCTTTATTCAAATAACGTTACTAACTTTGTAACTGTTTTAGTTGACGAAGGTAAGTTAGCTATAAATCAAGAAGAACAAGTTCTCACCGGAGATGAAGGTGGAATTTCAGCAGGTTATGGTGGGATTTTAATTGGTGAAGACGGGAAAGTGCATGATAACCATACTAAACTAATGGAGGCTATGAAATAATGGAATTAGTCACACTTATAGGCGCAATTACCGTTTTTATATTGGCTATTTTTCTTGGATTCGAACTAATTACAAAAGTACCTGCTACTCTTCATACTCCATTAATGTCAGGAGCTAATGCAATTTCTGGAATTACAATTGTGGGAGCTTTGATTTTCTCAAATACTGACTTCAACGGGGGAGATCCTGGAGTTGCAGCATGGCTGGCATTTTTTGCGCTAATTTTGGCTACAATAAACGTAGTTGGAGGGTTTGCTGTTACTAACCGAATGTTGAACATGATTGCTGGTAAAAGAGGAGGGAAATAATGGACGAGGCTGTTTGGGACATAGGATATCTTGTAGCTTCAATACTTTTCATAATGGGTCTAAAGAAGTTAGGCCACCCTAGAACTGCACCAACTGGAAATTTGTATGGTGCGATGGGAATGCTGGTAGCTGTAGTGGTTACAATAGCTCAAATGGATTTTGGTGAAACAAATAATTTTATTCTTATAATCTCTGGACTTGTTATCGGAGGATTCATTGGATATCTAATGGCGATTAGAGTGCAAATGACAGGAATGCCCGAGATGGTTGCCTTGTTCAATGGTTTTGGAGGTGCTGCAAGTGCATTGGTAGCTGCATCAGAAGTATTCAGAAGGATTAATGAAAATAATCTGCCTGAAGGTTTAGAATTACATGTTGCTTGGACTGCGATTGGCTTGTCTGCTTTAGTTGGCTGGGTAACTCTAACGGGTAGCTTACTCGCTATGATGAAATTGAAAGGCGGTGTTGAAATATTTGGAACATGGTATAGAACTCCAACATGGGGCCCTGAATGGCTAAATTACGTTAAAGGATTGGTCTTAATTTCAATCGTAGGGCTCCTCTACATGACTATCGAGGAACCTGGAAATCAAGATTATGTTATAGCTATTATTGTACTATCATCTATTCTTGGAATATTATTCGTACTTCCTATTGGAGGCGCTGATATGCCCGTTGTAGTAAGTCTACTAAACTCTTTATCTGGAATAGCTGCGGCATTCACTGGCTTCATTATCGGAAATAATGTTCTGATAATTGCAGGATCTATGGTAGGTGCAGCTGGTTTGATTTTAACAAATATAATGTGTAAAGCAATGAATCGTCAATTAATTGATGTATTATTCAAATCATTTGGAGGCTCTGATAAAGAACAAGTTACTAGGACTAAAGTTGGATCAGATCCTGAGGAAGTGGCAATGGTGTGTGATGGAATTTCTAAATGTGTTATTATTCCAGGATACGGAATGGCCGTATCACAATGTCAACACCAAGTTCGTGAATTTGCTGATATTTTAGAGTCAAATGGTTGTGAAGTAAAATATGGAATCCATCCTGTTGCAGGCCGTATGCCAGGACACATGAATGTCCTATTAGCTGAAGCAAGTGTTCCTTACGAAAAGCTGATTGAAATGGATGATATTAATTCCGAAATGGGTGAGTGTGACGTCGCAATTGTTGTTGGTGCAAATGATACAGTTAACCCTGCAGCAAGAAGTGGTGAAGGTCCTCTAGCTGGAATGCCAATAATTGATGCTGACAAAGCAAGAGTTGTCATCATGGTAAAAAGATCGTTATCTGTCGGATATGCTGGAGTAGACAATGACCTGTTTTACGAAGATAAGACAATGATGCTCTTTGGAGATGGTAAACAAATGATGACTGAACTGGTTGCTTCTCTGAAAGACCTTTAGAACTTTTGTTGACCTTCTAGTTTAGTGACTTGGCCTGTATCATCAACTAAATTAGTGATGTCATCTATTTTGTTAAGGGGCTTCTGTAATTGATTCGTACGCGTGCTGACTAAGCTTGTAAATTCTCTTTTTGCGTCATCAATTCTTCTTCCCATTTTATCCATAGCCTCTACGTATTTTGACCACTGTAGACGGAAAGTATTGAGTAAACTCATAACTTCTGTAGCTTTTTCTTCCATGGCGAAATTTCTTGTTGCTTGATGAATCAAGGAAAGAATTGCATAAAGAGTAAGAGGTGAACAAAGAAGAACTTTATTTTCTAAAGCAAAATCGATAACTGCGCTATCTTCCTTATTAATGAATGAATAAATTGATTCATTTGGAACCAACATTAGTACGTAATCTAAAGTCCCTGATGAAGGGTCAATATAGCTACGTTTTGTTATATCTTTAACATGCTTCTTAACATCTCTTAGAAAGGCAGTTTTTTCAGAATTACGGATTTGTTCATCTTCTGAATCAATATATTTCTCGTAATGGGCTAAAGGAAATTTTACATCCATGTTAATTATTTTTTCTTTAGGTAGTTTAAATGTGAAATCTGGACGTTCACCAGATTCGACAACTCCTTGCTTAGTATAATTTACACCTTCCATAAGCCCTATAACATTCAGAATATCTTCAACAATTCTCTCCCCCCATTGTCCTCGCTTTTGCGATGATGACAATATTTCACGAAGTTTGATCGTTGTCTTAGTCAAATCTTTAGTTTGAGTATTAGTAGATTCTAAATTTTCATTAAGCTTGATGGAGGCATCTTCTATAGACTTCAACCTTTTAGACATCTCATTTAAATTCTCATCAATTAATTTTTTCTTATTCTCTAAATTCGTATCTGATTCTTTACTTAATCCTTGAAATTTATCATTTGCCAGCTTGAAAAATTCTTCGGTATTTGATTTATTAACATCTAAAGCTAAAGCTTTGAATGTATTTTCCATTTCCTTTTTAATAGAATCAATGCCGTCATCGCTTGAATTATTATTTTTATTTGCGATTACATAGCCTATTCCTATTCCAATCACCAAACTCAATATAATGTAAAGTTCTACCATTCTATAATCTCCATGCCGAGCTGATATTAATTATTTCATTACACGAAAGTTATCTAAAAGTCCTCCTTTGGCTAACTTTGAGAATTGTACTAGTTGAACCTCAACATCCGGGAAATATAGGGGCCGTAGCTAGAGCTATGGCAAATTTTGGATTGAACGATTTAGCGATGGTAAAAGGTTGTGAATTAGCCGATGAAAGTTATGCTAGATCTAAATCTGGAAGGCCCATTCTTGAGAAATCAAAAAGATATGGCACCATCGAAGAAGCAATAGCCGATTGTGATATTGCAATTGGAACTAGTGGCATAAGACCCGAAGGCGACAAAAGATGGTTTAGAGCTCCTCAAGATGTTAAAAAAATTAACGAAATAATTTCCGATAGAGAAAATCCTGCACTTTTATTTGGTAGAGAAAATCACGGGCTTTATAGAGAAGAACTGGCGCTCTGTGAAGCTACTATAACTATACCCACAAATTCAGATTATCCTATTCTAAATTTGTCTCATGCTGTAGGGATCGTACTTTATGAAGTTAAGAGGAATGAAAAAATAAAAAGCTTAAAGAAACAAAAATCCGTTTCACAAGAAGAATTTGAACGATTAGTAGACAGAATCATGGACTTACTTGAAAATAGTAGCTATCCTGAAAGAAGATTGAATCGCTCAAGAACAACTTTGAGAAGGTTAGTTTCAAGAGGAAATCCAAATATAGGAGAGTATGAAAATTTAATGGGAATATTTAAGGCAATTAAAGAAGGTAAAAGGTGAATACTGAACATATACCATACAAGATGCCAACAAGAGGATGGGCGTTAAGTCAAAATTGGGTAGATCTTACATTCATGCATTGGGAAGTAGAACATCACTTGTTGGAAAAGTATATTCCTGAAGATTTAGAATTAGAAAAGTTTAATGGAAAAACATACGTTGGAACAATACCATTTAGAATGGAAAACATAAGACCTAGATTCTTACCTTCTGTTCCTTTCATTTCAAATTTTCCTGAATTTAATATTCGTACATATGTCTCAAAGAACGGAATATCTGGCGTTTTATTTCTGACTTTAGATGCTGAAAGTAGGATTACAAGCATGTATGCTCCTTGGGCATATGGCCTTCCCTATGTATTTGCAAAAGGTGAAGTAAAGGAAAATGTTGAGGGGGGATTTTCATGGCAGTCTAGAAGAAAAAGTAATGGAATTGGTATCAAAGGCGAATCAAAGCCCAACGGCCCCCTAAGAAAAGCTAAGAAGAATAGTCTTGAGGAATTTCTCTTTGAAAGATATAGTCTTTATGTAACCTACAAGAATATAACTCATATTGCTTACACTTGTCACGAACCGTGGGAATTTCAAGACGCTACAGCTAGAATTGAAAAAAATTCCCTAACTGAGTTTTACAATCTTGGTATTTCTAATTTGCTAGAACCTGATTTGGTTCATATGAGTAAAGGCGTTAAAGTAAAAACTTGGAGTGCAGAGGCGGTATAGATGAAATACATAATGGTTACAGGACCAATGGGGGCAGGTAAATCCACTTTTATGAGAAGCTTACCTAAACCTAGGGGAAATTTTGTAGTTCCTAATAGCGTACCAGATATGTTATTAGATTACGCCTGTGAATTAAACAATCTTATGCTTTATGAAATCGATGCACCAACAGCTACAGGTAAAGTTTGGATAGATTGGCTTAGAGCTGCAAACATGCAAATTGTTGTCGGAAATGGGCTCGAGAAACCTGATTCTCACTTTATTGAACTATGGAATTATCTGGAAAGAAATACTCCAAATACAAATCGGATAATTGTTCTAAACCGGACTAAAAAAATAATTCCAGAATGGAATAAGTACAATAACAACACTATATTTTGCGTAGGAATGGGAGAGGTGATTGATGAAGAAACTGCTCAAGCTTCAAAAAATGATATTATGGCAGTCGTAGATTATATTACTAACAAGTATGAATAAAGAGAAAAAAAAGGAAAGTTTGCAATTTTTACTTGCTGCTGCAAAAGAAATATTTGGTGAAAAAAAGTTACTCGGAATGTTAGTTGCAGAAGGTGCACCTAAAGATAAGAATCTTGTCGAAATTGTTGAGGACGAAAAGTTAAGATTTCTACATTTGACTATGGCTTTAAAGAATTCTGAAATTTTCCTTAATCATTTGCAAATTAGACTCAAAGAGATGAGCGAAATGGCAAAGATAATGGAAGTTGGGAATTCGGAATTAATAGAAAAATGGCTAAGTGATGAATGTAAACCATGTCTAATTGAGCATGTTGTTGAAGGATATGATGAGATATACAAAATATTAATTGAATTAGACGAACGATTATTGTGGCATGGTTGGCCTTTAATTGGTAAGCTTCATGACCCTATAGAATAAAGAGAAAGAGAATTTATACCTATTCGCTAGTGTATTGAGTAAGAATGAGCGAAATGCACGTTTATCGTTTCGGTCCAAACATGACCGATGGCAAAGCTGACATGAAAAATTTGTTAGGTGGAAAAGGAGCAAATTTAGCTGAAATGGCCCTACTGAAAATACCTGTTCCTCCTGGCTGTACTATTACTACTGAAGTATGTACTTTCTATAATGAAAATAATCAAACTTATCCAGAAGAACTCGATGGTCAACTAAAAAATGCGTTGAAAGATGTTGAAGATAATGTAGGAACTATTTTTGGAGATTCTGAAAATCCTTTGCTCCTATCTGTAAGATCCGGAGCTAGAACATCAATGCCTGGTATGATGGAAACTGTTCTCAATGTAGGATTAAACGACGTTACACGAGAAGGGCTTATTGCTCAAAGCGGAGATCCAAGATTTGTATACGATGCTCAGAGGAGACTAATTCAAATGTATTCCGATGTTGTAATGGAAAAAGCTTCAGGCATAGAACCTGAAGAGGGGATGGGAATTCGTAATCAATTAGAACATGAATTGGAAAAAATGAAAGAACAAGAGGGTGTAACTGAAGATACTGATTTATCGGCATCTAACTTAAAAGATTTAGTCGAAATTTACAAGGGAAAAGTGTTGGAAGTACTCAAAAAACCATTTCCTGAAGATCCATGGGAACAACTTTGGGGCGCTGTGTCTGCAGTCTTCTACTCTTGGGATGGAAAAAGAGCAAAGGCTTACAGAAAAATTGAGAATATTCCTGAAGAATGGGGCACTGCTGTAAATGTTCAAGCAATGGTATATGGAAATCTAGGCGAAGATAGTGCTACAGGTGTTGCATTTACTAGAAATCCTGCAACTGGCGAAAATAATTTTTACGGAGAATGGCTATCTAAAGCTCAAGGTGAAGACGTTGTTGCTGGGATTAGAACTCCAAATCCATTAAATGAAATATGTAGAACTGAGCACAGTGGAGATTTGCCAAGCTTAGAGCAGGCTGTACCACATTTATATGATGAATTGAATACAATTAGACTAAATCTTGAAGACCATTACAGTGATATGATGGATATTGAATTTACTATCCAAACAGGAAAACTTTGGATGCTTCAATGCCGAATTGGAAAACGTAATGGCCCCGCTGCTATTCGTATGGCTTCTGAAATGGTTAAAGAAAAAAGGATAGATGGAAATACTGCAATTGGAAGAGTTACACCATCACAATTAGACGAGTTGCTTCATCCTATTGTTGACCCAGATGTAGAAAAAATTACTCCAATTTTAGCAAAAGGTTTACCTGCAGGTCCTGGTGGAGCTACAGGAAAAGCCGTTTTTACTGCTCAAGATGCTGTGGATTGGGCTGCAAAGGGCGAAAAAGTTGTACTAGTCAGAGAAGAAACTAATCCTGAAGATGTTGAAGGAATGCGAGCTTCTGTAGCAATATTGACTTCACGTGGAGGAATGACTTCACATGCCGCTTTAGTTGCAAGAGGTTGGGGAATGTGTTGTGTTGTTGGAGCTGGTGAGATGAAAGTTGACTCAATTAAAAAAGAATTTACTGTAGGTGATGTGACTGTGAATGAAGGTGATGAAATTACACTAAATGGAACTGCAGGTAAAGTCTACAAAGATGAATTACCATTAATTGAAACGGATATTACAAGCGATTATTTGACACATTTCTTAGAGCTTTGTGACAAGGTTAGAAGGTTAAAGGTAAGAACCAATGCTGAGACTCCATCCGATGCGAAAAGAGCATTAGACTTTGGAGCTGAAGGAATTGGACTTTTCAGAATAGAACATATGTTCTATGGTGAAGGATCTGAAGATCCTCTTTTCCACCTTCAAGAGATGATTATGGCAAATAGTCAAGAAGAAAGAAAAACTGCTTTAGATTTGTTGTTCCCTTTCATGAAAAATGATATCAAAGAGACATTAAGAGCTATGCAAGGTCTTCCTGTTACTATTAGACTAATGGATCCACCACTGCATGAATTTATTCCTCATGATATTAAGAGACAGAAAAAGCTTGCCAAAGCACTAGGAATAAATGCTCAAGAATTGGAACGAAGGTCTGATGCGCTTAAAGAATCAAATCCTATGATGGGGCACCGAGGTGTAAGGTTAGGAATAACACATCCTGAGATAACAGAAATGCAAGCCAGAGCTATTTTAGAAGCTGCAGCTGAACTTTCAGGTGAAAATGTAAAAACTTTCCCTGAAATTATGATTCCTCTGACTGGAATGGAAACCGAATATAATCACCAAGAAAAGATAGTTAGGAATGTAGCTAGTAACATTAAAGGATTAGATAATTACATGGTTGGAACAATGATGGAAATTCCGAGAGCAAGTTTTGTAGCTGATAGAATAGCTGAAACTGCAGAATTCTTTTCATTTGGAACTAATGATTTGACACAAATGGCTTTTGGATTCAGTCGTGACGACACTGGTGGATTTATGCCAGCGTATTTAGAGAACGAATTATTGCCTGAAGATCCTTTTGCAAGTCTAGATGAAGGTGTTTGTGAACTGGTCAAGATGGGAATTGAAAGAGGCCGTAAAACAAAACCCGATCTTAAAGTTGGAATTTGTGGTGAACATGGTGGAGAGCCAAAATCAGTTCACTTTTGCCATGGAGTAGGAATGGATTATGTTTCGTGTTCACCTTTTAGGGTTCCAATTGCTAGATTGGCTGCTGCACAAGCGGTACTAAATGAAAAATAGTGCTAAATTACTTCTAGAATTTAGTGTAATTTTAGGAATATTGACACTAATAGCAACTTACATCATATCAACTACCAGTGGAAGAGTTGCCCCATTTATACCAATCATATCTGAAATGCCTTTTTCAGAACCTGAAGAAAGTATTTTCTCAACTGGACTAGGTATTAGCTTGTTTGGAACTTTACTAATAGTTCAGGTAATCTACAGATTATTCAAACCATTAGCTGAGGAACTGGGTGAATTCTATATCAAGGGAAATGAAAGAATTAGAATTATTTCTACTGTAGGATCAATATGCGGAATTATTACGGTAAGTTTTAATTGGAAAGAATTTCCTGTTTTACATGGAGTTACAGCATTCACTTTATTCACAACGTATCTGATCTCTGCAAGTTTCAGCTACGATCTAATGAAAAAGAGTGGCCTCGATAATAAAATTAGAAAATATGCTGTAATGGCTGGATGGTTTTTCTATGTAATGATGGCCGTGTTCAGCGTTTTAGATAATCTAGAAATGTTAGAAGAAAAGGATGATTTTTTTCACCGAATGGATAACCCACCAAACGTAAACACTGAAAGAAGTATATATCTAAACTTGACCGCCCTGTGTGAATGGTCAATGGTTTTTTCGTTTTATGTTAGCTTGAGTACTTATAGAGATTTTCTAAAAGATACAAATATTTAGAAAGTTAGTAGTTTATAATGGGGTTTTATTAAGATACTATGGCGACCGTTGACCAAGAACTACTCTTTGCCATTAGAGGAATTGAAGTTCTATTAGAATCTGGCGTAGGTGTTGCAGAGGCAATGAAACATGTTGCTGACGAAGACTACGGAGATTTGAGTGGAATCTTCAAACAAATTTTTAGAGATACTGAAGGCGGGAAAAATTTCAGTGACGCTATTAGAACTCAAATGCGAAATACAGATTCCTCTGGACTAAGAAAAGTTCTATCTAGCTTAATTATGTCTATCGAAGAAGACACTAATGTCATTGATAGATTAAGATCTATAGCTGAAAAAGAGGCTAAAGAAAGGCGTGTTAATTTAGATAATTTCATTGAAGGTTTATCTTCAACATCTGAACAATTTATAATTGTTTCAATACTAATTCCTATTATTGTTGTAATAGGTGCTGTTGTTAATGGACTAGTAGAATCTGCGAAAGCCTCTGGCGGAGGATTTTTAGGAAATACCCCAACAATGCCTGATGTTTGTGTCCCTGCATTATTTATTACGGCAACCATAATTATAGCTGGAATGATCGTTCAAACTAAAGCAAAGGAGCCTGGAGTATGAGCTTGTTAGAAGACATAGTGAGTGGTGATGGATTATCATCATTGCATGGTATCATTTGGGTAGGATTAGGCGTTTGGGCCCTTATTGGAACTTTTTTCTACATTCCTGCTAAAAGAAAACAAGATAAAATTAATGAATTAGAAGCTGTGTGGCCTGATGTCTTAGCTGATTTAGCTGAAGAATTACGTGCTGGTATGGGTGTTGAATCTGCCTTAGATGCTATTGCATCTGGAAGAAATGATCGAATGGGTAAATTTCTCCGTGAAGCCGTGAAGAGAATGAGAGATGATGGATTCGGTATGGCAATGAGAGACTTTGCAAAACAAACTGAATCTCCAATGATTATAAGGATTGTAAGTATATTGAATGTGGCACTTGGTTCATCTGGAAGCTTTGCAACTACTCTTGAAAATATCTCTGAAGAATTCTGGGAAATTTACATGCTCAGAAAAGAAAGAATTACAAAAACACAAAGTACTGCTAATTTCATTCTATGGGGTGGTGCAGTCATCTGTCCCATCTTACTAGGATTAATTGTCTCAGTATTTGGAAGCGGAAAAGCGGGTTCATTCGAGCTTAACGTTGACCTAAGTTTATTGAACCAATCCTTATTTTTCTACATGATGGTATTAGGAGCTGGAGGTGTTTGGATGCAATCTGTAATCTTACAAACAACTAAGACTGCTATATGGCGAATGCCAATGTATATGTTCATAGCTACTACTACACTATTACTAGCACTAAGGATATCAATCGTATAAATATGCAACAAGGACGAATAATAGAACAATACCCGACTGCCAACATCGTCGAAAGACCTGATGCTGAGCGACCACTTTACCAAGTGACAAAGGCTGTCAAATCTCCGAGCTATGGTGCCCTAAAACCATTGCTAGATGACGATAATCTTGAAGAAATTATGTATAATCATCCAGACAAAGCTGTGATGGTTGCTCATAGAAAACACGGTATGTGTGTAACTAATGTAAAATTAACTAGTGAGGAAGCCACTGCAATTATTCAAAAAGTTGGAAAATACGTAGGTAGAAAAGTAGGTCCTGGAAATTTGCTATTAGACGGAAGATTACCTGATGGAAGTCGTGTAAATGCTACAATTCCGCCAGTTTCTCCGAATGGACCAACCATGACAATTAGAAAGCAGATGAATGATCCGTTAACTGTTGTTAATTTGATGAAATTTGGAACTATGTCTCCAAGGTTAGCCTCACTATTGTGGATGTTTGCCGATGGAATGGGTTCTGCTCCATCTAATATTTTAGTTGCTGGGGGTACAGGTTCCGGTAAAACTACAACTTTGAATGTATTAGGATTATTTATTCCTTCAAAGGACAGATTAATTACAATTGAAGATGTTACTGAAGTTCAATTAAAGCATGAACATCATGTTCAACTCGAGACATTTAACTCAACAAAACCAGAAGAACCTGAAGTTGATATGGATTCTTTACTAAAGAATACATTGCGTATGAGGCCTGACAGAATAATTGTTGGTGAAGTAAGAGGTCCTGAGGCTAAAACGCTCTTTACTGCGATGAACACGGGTCACGATGGATGTTTTGGTACTGTTCACGCAAATACTGCTCAGGAAACGGTATCAAGATTAATTAACCCACCTATGGAAGTCCCTCCAATAATGATGAATGCTTTACATTTAATTATAATGCAAAGTAGAATAAATGTTAATGGAAAGCAAATTAGAACTATTACTGAAGTCTCTGAATTAGCTGGTTTGGAAGGTAGTAAACCTAGACTTAATACATTATTCAAATGGAATGGACAATCCAATCAGTTAGAAGAGACTGGAGTACCAAGTAAACTACGTGAGCGAATATCTAAGGCTGCAGGTGTAGCACCAAGGCAATTTGATGAAATGGCTCAGAATAGGCAAAAGATTCTCGAATCATTAGTTCAACGTAACATTGATGATATTGAACAAGTTAGTACAGTTGTACAAAATTATTACGCTAAGATGTAAACTATATGGTAAGCACATACTCTGAAGCTGGCGTAGATATTGATGCAAGTGAAAAAGCTACTGAAGCTCTTATTGCTCAAATTAAAGGAGTTAACAGAAAGGGCGATGGTGAAGCAATAAAACTGGATAATGGATTTGCGGGATTAGTTAAACTAGGAGATGGTGCATTGGCAATGTGTACTGATGGAGTGGGTAGTAAATTATTGCTGGCTGAAGAAATGGACTCAATCCATACTGTCGGAATAGACTGCGTTGCTATGAATACAAATGATCTAATTTGTGTTGGTGCCGAACCGTTAAGTTTCGTTGATTACGTAGCATTAGACAAACCGGATGAAGATTTAATGGCTAAAATTGGGATGGGGTTAGCCGAAGGATGTAAACAATCTAACTGTACTTTATCTGGAGGAGAGACTGCAATATTACCTGAATTAGTTCATGGTTTTGATATTGCTGGAACTTCTGTTGGTTATGTTAAACAAGACAAGATTATTGACGGTACGAAAATATCAGAGGGAGATGTTTTGATTGGTCTGAAATCAAGTGGACCACACTCAAACGGGTATACTTTGATTCGAAAGTTATTTGATGGAGATAAGGAACTTGGAAAGAAACTTGTTGAACCAACAAGAATTTACGTGAAAGAAGTAATGGCTTTGATTAAGCAAGTAGATGTCCACGGAATTGCTCACATCACTGGTGGCGGGTTAGACAACATTAGTAGAATTAATAATAATTTCCAGTATTTTATTGATAATCCTTTACCAATTCCTTCTATATTTGACTGGTTACAAGAAAAAGGAAGTATTGAAACAAAGGAAATGTATCGAACATTCAATATGGGTATGGGTATGGTAATTATTGTTAACAAGGATGATGCTAAAAAATCTGTATCAATCCTTGGAGAACATTCTCAAATTATTGGTTCCGTTAAATCTGGAAAAGGAGTTACTCACTCTTCAATCGTATCTTAATTCTGTAATCTCAAATAATTTAAGGCTGAACCTGCCTTAAACCACTCAACTTGAAGCTCATCCATACTGTGATTGCAAACAAAAGTTTCCATTGTTTCATCACTGTGTTTTACTTCTACAGTAACTTGGGAATTAGGTCCTAATTCATCAGTCCCTTTGATTGTCAATCTATCATCTACTCGCAACAAATCCCATGAGGATTCATCTGCAAAAATAAGTGGTAAAACCCCTTGTTTCTTCAGATTAGTTTCTGCAATCCGAGCCATGCTTCTTGCAATTACAACCTTACAACCTAAAAATCTTGGAGACATTGCAGCATGTTCTCTACTGCTTCCCTCTCCATAATTAACATCTGCAATAACTGCCCAGCCTTGTCTGTTCTCATGATAACTGCGGGCCACCTTAGGCAATTTACCTTTAGTTCCATCTAGTTGGTTGATTGCTGTACCTTGCTCTTCCGTGAATGAATTATGAGCTCCAATGTAACAATTATCTGAAATATTGTCTAAATGCCCTCTAAATTGTAACCAAATACCTGCTGGAGAAATATGGTCTGTTGTACATTTACCTTTAACTTTTACTAAAATTGGCAAGTTTTCTAAATCGTTTTTTGTTGTTGCAACGAAAGGTTCTAACAACTTTAACCTTCTGCTTTCTGAAGATACTGCCAAATCAACAGATTTTAAACCGTCAGAAGGAGGTGTAAAGCCTGCTAAATTAAATTCAAAACCATTTTCCGGTAATTGATCGCCTGCAGGTGGCTTAAAGGAAAATTCCTCTCCGTCTGCTGTAACTAATTTATCTTTTATTGGATTAAAATCAAGAGTCCCTGCAATTGCCATTGCCGTAACTATCTCAGGACTTGTAAGGAAAGACAATGTCTGATGATTGCCATCATTTCTTCCGCTAAAATTACGATTATAAGAAGATACTATAGAGTTCACTTCCCCACTTTGAATATCATCACGTTGCCATTGACCTATGCAAGGTCCACAGGCATTAGCTAACACTGTACCTCCAATATCATCAAATATTTGCATTTGGCCGTCTCGCCTGATAGTTTTGTCTATTGTATCTGAACCAGGAGTTACCATAAATTGAACTTTGGACTTAAGTCCTGCATTCTTAGCTTGAAGTGCAATTGATGAAGCCCTTTCCATATCTTCATATGATGAATTTGTACATGAACCAATCAATGCTGCTTGAATGTCAGTAGGCCATCCTTTTTCGCGTGCCTCATCGCCCAGATCAGATACAGGTCTTGCTAAATCAGGACTATGTGGCCCAACAATCGCCGGAACAAGCTCAGATAAATTAATTTCAATTATTTTATCATAATATTTTTCAGGATTTTGTTCAACATCTGAATCTGGGACTAAATATTCAGAATAGTCTTTAGCCAAACCTGCTATCTCGGAACGATTAGTTGCCTTCAGATATTTATCCATAGAATCATCATATGGAAAAAGAGATGTTGTAGCTCCAACTTCAGCACCCATATTGCAGATGGTCCCCTTGCCTGTTGATGAAATTGATGATGTGCCAGGGCCGAAGTATTCTACTATATGTCCCGTTCCGCCCTTGACGGTTAACTCTTCACATACTTTTAATATTACATCCTTAGCAGAAGCCCAACCAGATAACTCTCCTGTTAAATGAACTCCAATAATTCCTGGCCAGCGAATTGTAAAAGGTAAACCTGCCATTACTTCCATGGCATCAGCTCCCCCTACACCAATTGCAACCATACCCAATCCTCCTGCATTAGGTGTGTGAGAATCTGTACCAATCATCATTCCACCCGGGAATGCATAATTTTCAAGAACAACTTGATGTATAATTCCAGCTCCAGGTTCCCAAAAACCTAACCCATACTTGGCTGAAGCTGATTTTAAAAAATTGAAAACTTCCGAACTCACTTCATTCGCATGCGCTAAATCAGCATCCCTTCCGGACCTAGCTTTAATTAAATGATCACAGTGAACTGTAGAAGGAACTGCAACTTCATTACGCCCTGCTAATGCAAATTGCAATAGTGCCATTTGTGCTGTTGCATCCTGCATTGCAACTCTATCAGGTTGTAATTCAACATATGATTTAGTTCTTTTTGGCACATTTTCAATTTTAACCAAATGACTAAAAAGAATCTTTTCTGTTAAAGTCAATGAACGTTTTAGGATATTTCTAGCCTGCTCTATCTTCTCAGGCATTTGGGAATAATAATTACTAATCACATCAAAATCCGACATGTTTTAGACTAAAGAATTGATTATATGATACTATCGTCATCCTCAACTTCAACAGCCATGGCCCAGAAAATTAAGGCAAGAAACCAAAAAAGAAAAGAACAGGGTAATCTGAGCGAGCGACCTGAAGCCGGAACAATGTATTCTTCTTCACCAAAGAATATAGCAACTCCTGCTAAAATTGAAAAAGCTGAAATAATATAAGATACTAAACCTGTGAGATCCATTACCAGGAATCCCACATTGTTTTCTTAGCCATTTCCATTGAATAAAAAGTGTTGTAGATTAAGGATTTTTTCCAACCGCTAGGATTAATCTCTTCCCAATCAACTTCGTCTCCATCCTTAACTTTCCTCATACCATATTCGAATGCCCGATTGCCGAGAAGTGCGAATATTCCTCTGCGGGCGATATCTGCTTTCTTCCTTTGATGAAACTGTTTTTTCCATAATTTATCGTAATCTAAAGATTCTGATATAGCTCTCTGAGCAAGAGCTCCAGATTCAATCGCATAATTCATTCCAAATCCTCTCCAAGGATCTTGAAAACCTGCAGCTTCACCAGTGTGATAAACTCCGTCCTTAATTGCAGTCTTAGGGAAATCGACACCTCCTTGGCCTCCCACTGTACCTGTGGGTTTTGCACCGTCAACAATATTCTTCAGAATATCTCGCTCTTCAACTGCCTTATACAATAATTTCCTGACTTGTTTTGCATACGGCTTTGAACAACAATTCATAATCTTAATAGTATCATCATCCATGGGAATCACGTACAGATACCATCCTCTTGGAGAATATTTTTCATCATGCATGTACAAAAACTGATCTCGAGGAAAATCTGAATTTTCATAGTATGCCCCAAAAGCAACCATATCTGTACGCTTTGGACCTGTCGAAAGAATATCTCCTGCTTTTGGCTTGGGCCTTGATTTAAACTTAAATTCAACACCTAAATCTTTAGCCTCATTAGCGAGCCCTCTCTCTAGTGAATTCTCACCACCTCGTAGAATCAAAGGTAATGGCTCTTTCAATGAAATCGTAAAATCTCTTTTTTCTGTAGAGCAGATAAATTTTTTTGCATCTTTGAAAGTAAATTTAGGATTTAACCCCCATCTGTTCAGATATTGTTTAGCTCCAGCTTCAGAAGAAGGTGTGTCTGGACTTTCCTTTAGTAAAACTTGATAATTGGGGTGAAATTGCATACCCACATCTTCTCTTGATTCATGAATCACGACTTTCTCATCATTCTTAGCGAAATTAATTGCTGCAGAAAGTCCAGAAAGACCTGCGCCAATAATTCTATGTTTTTTAGAATTATTAGCCTTAGAAGCTACTGCCATTAATATGAGATTAGCAGAGGTCTTAAAATTTGTATTGCTATACTGAAAACGTTTATTAATGGCAATAAGTTCTAAAATTGTGCTGAATAAAACTGATGTTTTTTGGGAAAAAAATATAAAGACAAAAAAGATTCCAATTGATGAGGTAAATTTCGATGTTATTATTGTGGGTGGCGGGCCTGCAGGATCTGCAGCCGCCTGTTATGCTGCTAATGAAGGATTCAAGGTTTTACTATTAGAAAAAGAAGAATTTCCCAGAGACAAAGTTTGTGGAGATGCAGTTGGTGGAAAAGCTCTAAAGCATTTAGAAGAATTGAATGTGTTAAAAAGTCTTGAAAAAAGTCCACATTTCATATTTGATAGTGTAACATTTAGTAACACAAAAGAAGAAAAAGTAAAAGTTGAAATTAAAGATTCTGAAGCTACAGGATATGTTTATCCAAGGATAAATTTTGATTGGATTTTATTTAATGAGGCAAAGAATCGAGTGGAAAATAAGGGAGGCTTTGTAATTCAAAAGTTCAGAGTTAATAATTTAATAATTGATAGTGAAAATAATAATAGAATAATTGGAGTAAAAGGTAAGAATGGATTTGGCGAGAAAGAATTCTATGCCCCAATAACTATAGGTGCTGGTGGAGTAAACTGCCCTGTTGCTAAAACAATCGTGTCTGAAATAAATGGTGAAGAATTTATCAAAAAAGAACATTGGAGTACTTCATATAGGGAGTACTGGAAAGGAGTAAATGGTGTAGATTATCAAAAAGGATCTATAGAATTCCACTATGTAGATGGAGTCATTCCGGGATATTTTTGGATTTTTCCAGTTGGCGATAATGCGTGCAATGTAGGCTTAGGAATTACGCTTAAAGATTTTAAGAATAAAGAAATGAAACTAAAGGAACTTCAAAAATATATAATAGAAGAAAAGTTTGTATCTAGATTTAAAAATGCTGAATTGATAAAAGATAGTGGAAAAGCATGGCAATTGCCGTTGGGTTCACCTAGAAAAGATAAAATGAAACTAAGAAGAATGTTTGGTAATGGTTGCCTTCTAGTAGGAGATTCCGGAAGTTTAGTAGATCCTTTTACTGGAGAAGGCATAGGTAATGCCCTGCTGTCTGCAAAGATTGCTGTAAAGCATTTCAAAGAAAATAGAAATAACTTTAACTTGGATTGCGGAGAAAATTACCAGAAGGAGATTTGGGAAATACTAGGTAAAGAGTTGACAAATTCTTTTAAAATTCAAAATTATACTAGAAGAAAATGGTTGATAAATTGGTTTATCGGTAAGGCACAAAGGAAGCCTGAACTCCAAAAGATATTATCCGAGAGCTTAACATCAAAAGAAGCCCAACGCCAGTTGACTAGTCCGTGGGTACTTTTCAAAAACTTAGTTTTCTAAAGCTGATTTTACAGTATTAGACATTAACATTACAACAGTCATTGGCCCTACCCCTCCTGGAACTGGCGTAATCTGACTTGCAACATCTCTAACATCATGCGATACGTCTCCAACCAACCCTTCTGATGTTCTGTTAACTCCTACGTCAATAATTACTGCGCCAGGCTTTACCATGTCCTTAGTAATCATATTAGCTTTTCCAACTGCAGCTACCAAAATATCTGCTTGTTTACAATGTTCTTGCAAAGATTTAGTTCTACTGTGGCACAGTGTAACAGTTGCATCTACTCCTTTCTGAGATAATAGAAGAGAAAGTGGAGTACCAACTATTGTGCTACGGCCAACAACGACAACATGTTTACCCTCAGGATTATTTCCAGAGCGATATAACAGCTCAATAATACCTGCCGGAGTGCAAGGAACCATTCCTGAAATCCCCTGAACTAATTTTCCTAAATTTTCGGAATGAAAGCCATCGACATCATTTTCGGGTTTAATTCTTTCCAGAACAGATTCCAAAGCCTTAGGAATGGGTAATTGAATTATGAGACCATCTTCGCTTTTATTTAATTCATCGACGAGATTTTCTAATTCTTTTACTGAAGTATCTACCGATAAATGATGATGTGTAAGGTAAATACCAACTCTAGATGCCGCATTAGCTTTTGCTTTAATGTAAGATGCGGAGGCCGGGTCATCTCCTATCTGAACCACTGAAAGTCTAGGAGCACTCTCCATTGCTGCTACTTTAGCGGTTAATTCAGTTTCGATTTCTTTGGCTATTTCTTTACCATCTATGATTGAACTCATTCTAAAGGCTCCAATTTGTATAGCTCGACTTCAATTCTAGGACCATCTCCTTGAGCTGCAATTCTCTTTCTAACTACTAATTCCGATATTTGACCGTCGTCATGATACAAAACTCCACTCAGACCATCTTTTACTGATTTAGCTAAATTATCGGCATCAGGCCTTTTTGCATGATGTTCTTCGATTCTAGGAATTTTTACTCTCCATTTACTTTTAGGACATGGAAAGTAAGCGAAAATTTCCATGCCTAATGGACCTTCAAAAAGACCTTCAATTCCTGCTTCCTCTCTAGCTCTCTGGGCGATATATGCAATATCTGCTTTGTAAACTTTACTTGGTTTAGGATCTGTAGCAACTACAAATTTTCCCTTACGATAAAAACGGGGTCTGCCTTGAGCAACTGGCTTTCCCGGTAATGTAAATTTAATTCGCACAACATCCCATTAAAGGGGGACAAAAGTATCTTTGGATGACCATATGATTTTAATTACTCGTACTATGAAAAGGAAATACGACAAGACTAAGTCTTTCAAAAATATCAAAAAATGAGAATTGCCGTTTTATTTGAAGATAGATGCAAACCAAATAGCCCCGCCTTTGAATATTTGCAAAAATATGCAGGGTCTTGTGGCGCTGAATGTATACAAGTCGATGAGAATGATAAATGTAAAATTTTAGAAGACGCATGTCCGCCTTGCTTGATGAGGGCTAAAAATTGTCCTGGTGATGCTGTCAAAGTAATCAATCTCCCTGAAGAGTTAGAAACTGATATGATTCACAGGTATTCGCTCAATGGTTTTAGACTGTTTAGATTACCTACTCCATCTAAGGATTCTATAATAGGAATATTAGGGCCAAATGGGATGGGGAAATCTACTGCATTCAATATCTTAAATGGAAGCATAATTCCAAATCTCGGTGAATTCGAATCAAATGAGTGTGTTTGGGAGGATGTAATTGAAACATTACCACGAGGTGAATTGAGAGATTTTCTAGCTGACTTAAATGAGTCTACTGTTAAAGTAGCGTTAAAGCCTCAGTACGTTGATCACATTCCCAAAGCTTTCAAAGGGAATGTAGGGAAACTTCTATCCTCAGTAAACGAAAGGGGATTATATGATGAAATGATAGAAAAATTTGGATTAGGTCACCTCTTAGAAAGAAATTTAGACCAACTATCTGGAGGCGAATTACAACGTGTCGCAATTTGTGCAACATTGCTAAAGCAAGCTGATGTTTACTTCTTTGACGAACCATCATCTTACCTTGACATTTATGAAAGGATGAGGATTGTAAGAATTATCCAAGAACTTTCTGAATCGGCAAGGGTGATTGTTATTGAACATGACTTAGCTGTATTAGATGTAATTGCAGATTTAACTCATATTGTTTATGGAAAGAAGGGAGCTTTTGGAATATTTACTCCAGCTAGAACAACCCGTAAAGCTATTAATGCATATATTGAAGGATATTTACCTGAGCAGAACGTCAGAATTAGAGACAAACCAATAAAATTTTTGGAACATCCACCAAGAACCGGATGGGATGGAATGGGGCTAGTTGAATGGCCTAAACTGTCGAAGAAATTAGGTAGTTTTAATCTTGAATCAAAGGCCGGTGAACTTCTAAGCGGTCAGGTTTTAGGTGTGGTAGGAGCTAATGCCACTGGTAAAACTACATTTGTCAAAATGCTGGCTGGAGAATTAGAACCTGACAAAGGTAAAATCGAAAATGAGATTGCTGTTTCATACAAGCCTCAGTACATTGATATTCAAGAAGGAGTAATCGTTGAAGACTTACTAAAATCCGTTGAAGGATATGATGAACACACATTTAGTACCGAATTAAATCGACCTCTCAATTTAGAACCTTTACTGGAAAGAGAAATGCAAACTCTTTCAGGCGGAGAGTTACAAAGAGTTGCTGTTGCTGAATGCTTACTCAAAGAAGCTGATTTATATTTATTGGACGAACCTTCTGCATATCTCGATGCAAATCAAAGAATGGTAACTGCCAAAACAATAAGAAGATTCATGGAGAACAGAGGCAAATCGGCTCTAATTGTAGATCACGACATTTATTTTATTGATTATATTTCAGATGGAATCTTATGTTTTGGTGGAGAGCCCGGGTCAAAGGGAATTGTCGAAGGGCCCTACAAAATGCGCGAGGGAATGAATATTTTCTTAGAAAGAGTAGATGTAACCTTCAGACGAGATAAAAATACACATAGGCCACGAGTCAACAAACCAGGTTCAAGATTGGACAGAGAACAGAAAAGTAAGAAAGAATACTACTATTCTAGTTAAGATTACATTTATTTTGAGGCCTCGATAGGGTACTTGTGATTACAAAGACTTTAGAGAACGGAGTTCAAATTTATACTAATATAATTTTGAAAAATGCTGTAGCCACCATTGCCGTTCTTAGTCTAATAACTCTTCTTCTTCTACAATCTGCCTTAACCTTCGAAGAAAATATGACAAGAGATATCGAAGTATATCTTCCTGAAGGTGAGGAATCTACAGAAATATTAATTGAAGTTAGACAAGATTGGGCAACTGATCTAATAATTGTCTATATTGAAACAGGAAATGCAAATGATCCTAATGTCTTTAATGATATTGTGGTTGATAATATTACATATGTTCCTACTTTGAAAGAAATTGCTCTTCTTGAAACTACAATTGATAAATATGGACAAAGTGAAGATTTGGAAACTTATCAGGCCGATCGAGGAGATAAAGACGGAATAATTTTTACACTAAGTATTTCTACTCTAATTAAGGAATTTAACTCAACAAATGCTAGATTTATAGAAGCAACTGAAGGGAAAATATTTGGTGGATTAAGTATTGAGCAAAATGACGATGATACCGTAAATCTGACTGGTACATACAATATACCAGATGATCAAGATAGAGTAGACCAAATATATGATAGTACCTCATCAGCCTTACAAAATTTTGCTATAGATACAAATGATGATAAAATAATTGATACGGCAGTAATTCTATTCGCCCTAAAATATCAAGGCGAAAATAATGATGCTTCACAAGAGGAAATGATTGCTAAGATTCAAGAGCATATTGATCAAAGATATAATGCTAGAACTGACATGACTCAAACTGGTCTTGTTGTTGTTCTTCACGAAGTAACTGCTAGACTATACGATGATTTACTAACAATGTTACCTATTTCATTGGGAATAGTTATCGCGATGATGCTATTTTTTCATAGAAATTGGTTGGCCATACCTGTTGTTTTAGTACCAATCTTTTGTGCTTTAATTTGGACTCTTGGGATTGTAAATTTATCTGGAGTGGTTCTGACCCCTATGATCGTAGCAGCTGGACCAATTTTGGTTGGAATTGGTGTTGACTATGGATTACACGTAGCTAATCGAATTGTGGAATTTAAAGATGAAGGAAATAAAATGCCAAGAGCTACATTTTTAGCATTACTTACAACAGGTAAAGCAACTTTTCTGTGTGCCGTAACTGATACAATTGGTTTTTCTGCTCTCTTCATTTCTCCAATTGCTCCAATGAGAACTGTTGGATTTACTATGATTGTTGGAGTAATGTGCGCATTCTTTCTGACAGTAAGTATGACTCCTGCAATTATGAAGCTAACTAATTATTCAAGGCATAAATCAGAAGGGTGGAAAAGTATAGCTGTCCTATCAACAAAACAGTGGAAAGTGATTTTATTAGTTCTTCTCCTAACAACTTCTTACTCTATAGCAAGAATTGCAGTAATGGATCAAGATATCAAAGGAAGTGAATCTGCACCTGAAGATATAGATTCAATTAAGAAATTAGGCGAATATTCTGAAAAATTTGAGGCTGGACAAACTGGGATTTTACTAGTAAACGGACCTGAAGATAGATTAAAGCCAGCTGCTAAAGATTTAGATGTTTTAGATGTGATGAATTGGACGCAAGGTGAAATAAATAATTTATCTGTTACTAATAGAAATTCTAATGAACTCATAAATGTTTCAGCATTTTCTATCGTGGACTTTTTCAAATCGGCACATATCACTATAGCCTTAGAAGATTTAGATGGTGAAACTCAATTTGAATTCGACGGAAGCTTTTGGGATTTCTTGCACAGTGACTTTTTTGGTGATGATTATGTTTGGATTGATATAAATCCGCTTTACAGTAGAGAACAACTAAGGAGTGATATGATCGATGTATTTTACGAATCATTTACTGATGAAATGCGAGCCATGCTTTTGACTGATGAATATGATAAAGCACTAATTTATGTTAGCATGCCGTACATCAATATTGATGATACTACAATCTTAGTTAATGAAATAGATGATATCGCATTTTTAAGAGATAAACAAATTCATGCCCATGACGCGCAAATGTCTCAGTTAACTGGAGGGCCTCCTGTAAGCATTGCTATTAATGAAGGAATTCAAGAAACTCAATTCGATACGATTAAGCTAAGTTTACTTTTAGTTTTGATAACCATGATTGTGATTTTTAGTTCAGTTAAATTCGGAGTAATTACTTTCTTACCTATCTTGTTAGTAATTCTATGGTATCCGGCTACTGTTGATGCAGGAGGTACTAATCTAAATATTTTTACCGCGATGGTTGGAACAATTATTATCGGAATTGGTATTGATAATTCAATTCAAATTACTGAAAGAGTAAGAGAAGAAGGCACTACTCCTGAAGGAATTCAAAAAGCTGTTGAAAATACAGGTCAATCAGTGGTAGAAGCTACATTTACCACGATGGGAGGAGTGTTCTCCGGAGTTCTCATTTCCTTCTTTAGTAGTCAATTTATTGGATTAAGAAATTTCTTCGCATTAATTATTACATTGGTCCTATTCTCTCTCCTAATGGCTGTTTTTGCTCTACCAAGCTTCTACCATGCTCTCCACTATACAATAGAAAAATATAAAATGAGTAATTGGAAAATAAAAAAGAAAATCAATTAGATAACATCTCGGAAACTGCTATTACTGCTTGCTTAGCATGTATTTCTACTCTTTTATCAATTTGTTCTTCTTCAGCACCGGGACCTATTATTCCAAAACCTATAGGCTTCATTGAAAGTAATTGTAAATCTATAATTGACTTAGTAACTGCCTGACCCATAACTAGACCATGATCTGTTTCTCCTTTTTCAATAATTCCTAAAACTATTACGCCTTCAATTGATTCCCTAAGTAACAAACGTTTAATCTGTAGTGGAAGCTCCATTGACCCTGGAACCCAGCTTATTTCTTCGATCAATAAATTGTTTTCAGATGACAATGATTTAACAATCTCAACCATTTTCTCAACTTTTCCTTTATGATAGCTACCAGCTACAATTGCTACAGACTTTGCCATTATTTTCTCACCTGCATTTCAGTTATTAAATCTACAGTATTTTTGGTTTGCGTTTCGATTTCTAAGTTAATCATATCTCCAATTTTCTTATCTTGCATAGTCGTAATTCTTAACGTTTCAGGAATTAAATAAACTGTGAAAATATTATCTATTCTATTTACTTCTCCAATAGTTAAGCTTATTCCGTTTAATGAGACATACCCCTTTGGAAAAATATATTTTATCAAATCATTACTTGCTTTAAAGGAAAGAATGTGATTATTAGTTGTCTTTTTGATTTTTGATATTTTAACGATTCCAGAAACGTGCCCTGAAATAATATGTCCGCCAATTTCATCCCCAAAACGTGCTGCCCTTTCTAGATTAACTAAGTCGGACTCCTCTAAATTTGATAAATTAGTGACTCTTAAGGTTTCTACAATTATATCGAAAGTCAGACTATTATCCTTTATTGAAGTAACTGTTAAGCAAACTCCATCAATTGAAACGCTTGCTCCAATTTTAATACCTTCTACGAAATCTGAACTTGCCACTACTTGAATACTAGAAAAATCTTGTGATTTTTCAATACTAGATACCTGCGCTTTTTCTTGTATTATTCCTGTAAAAACCATTATTCAGAACTATATTTTTTCCTATATATCTTTAAAATTTTAGAAATTATTTTACGTGAACCTGCTAAATCTTGTTCCATTTCTTCAAGTCTAACTACTTTAACTTCTAAGCCCCTTTCCAGTAGTTTAGCTGCTAATTCTTTTGTCGTAAATAATCGTTGATCAAAGCCTAATGCAATAACATCAGGTTTTATGTCTTCAACAATAATATCAAGCATATCTCCCGTCCTTCCTATAACTACTTTATCTACGGGTTTAAGTTGAGAAACTACTTCTGAGCGCCTCTTGTCTGATAAAATGGGCTCCCCTTTCATTTTCCTGACCGTAGCATCATTAGCTACAATAACTGTCAAATGATCACCATGCTTTTTGGCTGCATTCAAGAAGTGGGCGTGACCTATGTGAATTATATCAAAAACACCAGTAGCTACAACTTTCACAAACATACCTCTTTGATATGTTGGCCCTCTAAAAATAAATATCCATTATCTTTTGCGAAAATCTCTGCTTCATAACGTGTTAGGGATTTACCTGATTTAGAAACCATTTCACAGCCTAATGCAACAGGTGTTAAACTTATTTTTTTAAATAATTCAGTTATTAATTCTGTATGTCCTTGCCTCTCAGAAAGTCCATTAGAAGCCGCTATGCAAATTGGTACATGGCCTGGACTTCTGAACGAATTTCCCATTATGTTTCTAGATTCTTCAGCGCTTATAGCTTCGGCTTGCTCAAAAACTTCTGAAAATGAACGCGCAGTTAGAGAACGATCGTCGTCAGTTATCCCAGTAAAAGTATCCTTGTGATTAATAAATATGGAAAATGAAGATTTAGACTTTGTGTAAGGTAATGAATGGTGTTTCATCATCTCTAATATCGCAAACTCATTTGAATTTGAAAATGCAGCCTCATATATCTCTTCCATAAAAGGAATTCCCAATTTTCTTGAAATAGAATAATCAGAGGCTAAGAAAATCATCCCCCCTCCATTTTTTCTCAAATAATTTAAATTATTACTTGTAACTGATTTGGCATAAAAGAAAATATCAGTTTCGGATTCCCTGCCCTCTTCGTCGAAGACAAAAATTGGATTCCCCCTAAGTAATTCCATCTTCGTTTTTTCAAGGTTAATTGAGTTAGACAAAATAATCTCCTAATCATTAGTTTTGTGTGTGAGATATAAAAACAGCGTAGGTACTCAAAAATAAGTAATTATTTTAAATCGTAAATAACTTTGTCAATAACAACTTTAGAATCTGATTTCAAACTAACGTATCTTGTACAGGAATAATCACCTTCATCCAGCAAAGTTAGCATCAGTGTTCCTGCATCTCTGTTGCAAATCAAGGGATCCTTTTCTGGAGAAGTATAGATGTCATGTCCGCCCCACTCAATATTCCAATTATTTGTGAAATCATAAACTACTACTAACCTTTTTCTTTCAAATTCCTCAGAATGCAGAAGGGAGTAATCACCGGGACCATAAGTTTGGCCTTGTGATGAACGAAATTTAAGATTAAGACCGGTTCCTGATTCCAAAAAACTAAGAAAATCTTTAGACTCCCAGAAATCTCCAAGATGGGAAGGACTCACGTATCTTCTGTAAAAACCTATTTTTTCATCCCTTTGTGATTTCATATCAAAATTTACCTCCTCTTTAGATAAAAACTTAGACAAGCGAATAAAAGGAATATCTGCTGAACCAAATATTCTATTTAGGTTAGAAAGCGTAGGCTTCTCTAAATAATAAAAATTAATTTCAGACATGGTACCAGCCTGTAAGAGTTAATCGCTGAATATCTGTTAAAATTTCACTAACTTGGTGCCAAGAGGTCTCCGAAACCTCGAACATATTCAATGAATTAAATTTAGGAATTATTGATTTGACTAATTTAGAAGTACCATCTTTTCTGCCTTCAAAAAGATCTAGCGAACCTCCATCCAATTCTTCTAAATCTGGAGTTAGATGTAAACTGTAAGCGATGATGCGATCTTCTACTTGATCATCGTGTGGCAGTAAAAAATCCCCTTGCCCGTAAACGTATGCAGCCATGTCAATTCTAGATAATTTAGAAACTTGAAAAGCTTGTGAAACTTCTTTTCTCCACAACCTATCGCCTAGATCTTCTCTTAATACGTTGAGTGCAGGATGATCAATGTCAGTTAACTTCACACTTGCCCAATAACTAAAAAGATCAGATTCACTGAAACTGTACTCAAGTCCTGCAAGTGCATCAATTACTAAATCTAAGGTATCCTCGTCTAGAAAATCTTCCACAACCACATGAGGGTATGGAGATTGCTCAACTGTTGAAATAGTATTAGTTTTTCTCATTTTCTCTTTTAATCCAACCCATCATCCCTTCAATGGAACCTAAATGAGTGTTTCTCTGATGTATTCCATGCTTAATATCTGTAAGCTTTAATCCGTCTTGCGTTAAAAATAAAGTACCCAATATTTCTTTTGAACTGAGACTTTCATTAATACCATCTTCAACAATAGACATCCAAGTCTCAAATTCATTAATAGTCTGCTGAAAAGCACCTGCTGCTGGCCTCGGTCCAAAATGTGTATAAAATAATTCATCTATATTCAATTTAGACATGTTGCTTATGCTTTGCAGAGCCAAATCGTGCCGGTAATATCCTGGAGTAACTGGAAATGCCTTATTTATCTCCGGATACCAAAGCCCTAGAGAATCGCCAACAAAAGCTGACTCATTATTTATCCAGGTTATGTGATGTGGAGCATGTCCAGGTGTGTGCATGGCATTCAACGTTGATGACCCTAAATCCAGCTTAAAACCGTCTTCAGCTGATATTATCCTTTCTTCAGGAATTGGTAGAGGCTCTCCGTATAGCTCTGCAACATCTCCTAAAAAATCAAGACTACCTGACCACCACTTATCTATATTAGAAATATGATAAACTGCATTTGGATGTACTACTGCTTTAGCATTATGGCAAACTTCCATAATGTGCCCTCCTCCGCCAAAATGATCTAAGTGAATGTGAGTAGGAATAATAAAGTCTATATCTGACAATGTAAATCCAGCTTCATTTATTCCCCTAATTAAGTTATCATGTGAACAAGCTGGACCTGTTTCAATTAGTGTTATTTTATCATCTATTAAAATATAAATTGTAATAAATTCTTTTTCATTGTTGGGCTCTAAATCAAACCAAAATAATTTGCTATTATGCCGTTTGATATCTATTGTCACAATATATCAATGAAAAGGGGTTTAAGTGGACCGACGGCCTTATAGGGAGCTTCCAACATGTATTAGTCCGTTGAGTCAATGAAATATATACTTGTGACCGGCGGAGTTCTTTCTGGGATAGGAAAAGGAATTACATCGTCTTCTACTGGCCTACTACTGCAACGCGCAGGATACAAAGTTACAGCTGTTAAAATTGACCCTTATCTAAACGTAGATGCTGGGACTATGAATCCATACGAACACGGTGAAGTCTTTGTAATGACTGATGGTTCAGAGGTAGATTTAGATTTAGGGAATTATGAAAGGTTTTTAAGTTGTAATTTAACAAAAGAACATAATATTACTACAGGAAAAGTTTTCAAAAATGTAATCGAAAAAGAAAGGCGCGGTGATTATCTAGGTCAAACTGTTCAAATAATTCCACACGTAGTTCGTGAAATTGTAGATGGAATACAAAATGCTGCTAAAAGTGCTGAAGCTGACATTTGTATGGTGGAATTAGGAGGTACCGTAGGAGATATTGAATCGATGCCGTTTATGGAGGCTGTTAGGTTATTGGGAAGGTTAGAAGGCAAAGAAAATGTAATGGTCATTCATACAACACTAGTTCCAGTAGTAGGTGCAGTAGGAGAACAAAAAACAAAGCCAACTCAACATTCTGTAAAAGAACTACAGGGACTTGGAATAAGACCTGACATTATTGTGGGAAGAAGTAGTACAAAACTTGAAGAAGAAATAGCTACAAAAATAGCATTTTTTGCTGATATACCTCGTGAATGTGTAATCTCTGCACCTGATGCAAGATCCATTTACGATGTACCTATGGTCTTCCTCGATCAAAAATTACCTGACTTAGTTGAGAAACGTCTAGGACTTACGCCTAAAACACCGGACCTTACTAAATGGGAAGATTTTGCTGAGAGGATTTCAAATGGTAAAAATGGTGTAGAAATTGCTTTAATAGGAAAATATACTGACTTGAAAGATTCGTACATATCCCACGAGGAATCCTTGAGGTATGCAGGTGCATTACTTGATTGTAAAGTGAAAATAAGGTGGATTGAAGCTCCTGATTTAGAAGATAGTGGAAATACAAAAAGCCTTGAAGGCGTAAATGGTGTTCTAGTTCCTGGTGGATTCGGAAGTAGAGGCTCAGAGGGAAAAATAATGAGTGCTAAATGGGCTCGTGAAACTAATACTCCATACCTCGGTGTTTGTTTCGGATTTCAGCTAGCTACTGTAGAATTCGCTCGTAACGTTTTAGGATTAAAAGATGCTAATTCATCAGAGTTAGATTCTGAAGGAAAGCATCCTGTAATAGACATCTTACCTGAACAAGAAGGTGTAAAGGATATGGGAGCTACTATGAGATTAGGTGACCATGAAGTTGTGATTTCAGGAGGAAAAGCCCAAGAGTTATACAATAGTAATACTATATTTGAAAGGCATCGTCACAGATACGAAATCAATCCAGAATATATATCGCAAATTGAAGAAAAGGGAATGAAATATACTGGAAGAGATAAGAGTGGAAGACGTATGGAGATTCTTGAGTTAGAAAACCATCCTTATTTTATGGCATCACAATTTCATCCTGAGTTTAAATCAAGACCTGATAATCCGTCGCCATTACATTTTGGATTAGTGAAAGCTGCTTTAGAACATAAGAAAATAAACTAAAATAATAAGGGCAAGCTTATTAACCTATTATTTCTGGCTATCTTATGTCTGATGAAGAAACAGGTAAGGATGATTTTCCAGATTTTAAAGGAAAACCAGATGTGGAAGAAGATGGATTTACAACTTCAGAAATAGGAATTAGTTTAGGATTTATTTTATTAATTGGAGGATTTATATTAGGCCTTATCAGTTTAATGGCACTTAATGGAGACGCAAACCAATCTGATTTTAATAATAATTTGGAAAATTTATACTTAGGTTATCTAATAATGTTCGTTGGAATCCTAATAACTACAGTAATTGGTTTCGGTGGAATGTTTAAAAGAACTATTTCCTCTTTTACATCTTCACAAGATTAAATTAAAAGGTCGTCGTTTTAGACAATGTGATAGTGATTATTCCATCACCCATAATATATTCATAAACAAAATTATAGGTTCCTGAATTCAAGGAAGATGATGTTAGATCAAAAGATAAAGAAATTCCCCTAAGTGCAAATAGATATTCAAAATCTTCAGCTACAGTCTCAAATGATTCAATTATTGATACTGAACCATCATCTTGATTAATCTGATATTCCAAAGCTAAAGGAAAATTACTTTCAATTGAGCTTATTTGAGGTGTTAAATCATGTCTTTCACCTTGATGTGCGCCCATATTAACCGAATGTGTAATAGTACTGCTAACTGCTATCAATGTGATAGACATTAGAAGACCTGAAACTAAAAGAAGTTGACCTTTAGTATTCATTAGGCCTCCCTATAGCCGTACCATAAATGCAGACTTAAATCCCAAAGCTCATTATCGCTCCACACCAGTCTAAAAGAAGTGCTTACTTCCCCATCGGGGATTTCCCTGTCGACAATAACCTCATCTTGTGAACCGTGAGTGGCTTCTAGTCTGTATGAAATTGAAGAAGACAAACCTGCATCGAGGTATTCCTTTATTGCTGAATCATTATTCGTAGCCAACCACCATGATAGTGTTGAGGCATTGTGCTTAGCCGAAATATCAGAATTCGATGGCTCCCAATTATCTAATATTTCTAATATTTCCATTCCTGAAAAATAAAGATCACTTTGTTCTGAATTATCTGCATCACTTGTGGGCAGGATATTAACTGCCACATTCACTGCTGAAGTAAATAATACTCCTACAAGCAATACTTCCAAAACATGCATCTGCCCTTTAGTATTTTTCATCCATTGTCTCCTAAATTTGTGGAGTAATCATTGATGTTGTAATGCCTGCTAATTCAAAAATAAACCAGCCCAGGAACAAAAGAAATGAAGCTCTCAAAAATGCTGAATATAATCTACCTGTAGACATGAAACCTGCTGCCAGTCCCATTCCGGTTCCTTGAATTATTAAACTGTAAAGGAAAACTGTTGAGATCCAAACTTCATTCATTTCCCTAATAGTTAAGTTACCAATCGACATTGATCCGCTGCCGCCAGTAGCTGCAGAAGAGTCAACAATAGCAGGAATAAATGTAGAAGCTAAAACTAAAATTATTCCAAGATAAACAAAGAAAGATGCGTAAATAACAGTAACATAACTACCTACTTCTTGCCTTCTTTCAGTTTCAAGAGCTTTAATCTCTCGGGCATCGTATGAAGCTGCAAGTAAAATATCTGAAATTTTACCGCCTGCCCTATTAGCCTCATCTACCATCCTAACTGCACGAGTAACAATAGGCGAGGTCACTCTTTCTGTAAACATTTCCAAAACTTCACCAAAAGAAACCCCCCAAGAAATTTGTGAAGACATCTTATTAACTTCATCATTAAGATTTCCATATTCTCCTTTAGCAAGTGTTTGAATAGCTACAGTCATACTAAGACCGCCTTTCCAATATTCTGCCAAATCTCTTAAAAAATCAGGGAATTTTTCTTCGACTCTAGCCCTAATTTGATCTCTTCGGTATCCGTAAATTCCATAAGGTAAAATCAGTGATATAACTCCAAATACAATATAATCAATTGCAGAAATCTCTGGAAATGAGCGGAACCATTCATTAGCTGTCATTTCATTCTCGATTCCATCTACCAATGGGTCAGAATCAACAGATTCATTACTTCTAATTGCCGGAAGACCTAATCCATATATTGCTTCGACACGATTTTGCTGGCCACCTGCTTCATTGTATGTATTACCAAATGTAAATGAAAATTGACCGTCATTCATGTGCCAAGGGTTATCAAACTGTTTATCTGCATCAGTATCAACTACTAATGTTTGAGCATCGGTAGTATTATTGATATTAGCAATCATAAAGAAAAATAATGCGAAAATTATAGAAAAAAATGCTACAAATGCTGGAGCCCAATCAGTTACTTTATCTCTAACCGACAGCCACCTTTCAACTTTGCTGTATTCCATCCATCTTCGCTTTACGCCGGTTCGCTTATCGCGATATACCTTCTTCTGTAAATTGCCTTTAATAGCCATTAATCGTTTGATATCTCCGAACTTAAACTGTAGAATAGACCTGAAAAAATTAACTGAATTACTGGAAATCCTGCAAATATTAACAAGTACATGTGTATTTCTTCAAGCTTCATACCTGCTCCTGAAACCCAAAAAGTAATAACTGCAATAATCATAGCGAAAATAGGCAATGCCACAGCTACAACTACGTAGGCTTCAGAAAACAAAGCCATCTGTTGTAAAACATCTTTGACATGAACTCTGTTTTGTTGAGCATAATACTCGGAACGGTTAAGGAAATACAATTTGAGATTACCTCCTGAAGTTACTGTTCCTATAATTCCTTGAATAAACTCTGCAAATCTCTCTGAGGGCGTTCTGTCAACTGCCTCTTTTAAGGTTGTAACTAAGTCTCTTCCCATGAATTCCATGCTGTGGTAAATCCATGCTGCTTCGTTAGAAATTTCTCCGTAAATATCTTTATTCCTAGCTAAAGATTTGAAAGTCATCGAAGGAGTTGCGTTAGCTGCAGCCATTGCAGAAACATAACTTGCAGCAAACGGAATTTGCCTATCCATATTGGTTCCTCTACTACTTTCTAATAATGCTGGAGTCAAAAATTGTACTAAAGCAATCAAAGCAGGCAAAACAAATACCAAAAGACCAATAATTGCATATTGAATAGTATTTGAAATATCAAATTTCTCCCCTGCATTGGCAGGATCATCCATTGTCTCAAGTTGTGGGACTAGAAATCCAACAATGGCAAGAGAAACAGCTATCCCTCCTAAAAAAGCTAAAATTACTTGCATAGCTGAGGACGCTACGTAATCTTCTGGAAGAAGTGGAATTCTTGCTTTTACTAATTGATTTTTTAAATCAACCGAATCTTTTGTAACCATTCGGCCAAACCAACCAAGTAAAACTCGGCTGAAGGTTTCGAAGCCAGTTAAACCGGTCAGAGCCATGAATGCCACCAACGTGGGTTAGCTGATCGCTGTACCCTATTTGCTAGCTTAGCTTTTAGACTGTTCAATGCCTTAGATGCTCTTTCTTCCTCTGAAGAAATTGCCTTTTCTTTTTTATCTGAAGCATCTAGTTTAGAAATATTAGTTTCTGCCTTAGACTTTTTATTCATTTCTGAACGGACATCTTTTAACATTCTTCTTCCTTCAACTTCATTTAATGATGATACATCACCTAGGCTTATTTGCTTAGCTAATGGTTTTAATTGCTTCAATGGTACATAATAGGCTTGATCTTTTAACTGATCGCTCTCTAATCTAGCTTCTACTTTTGCTCTTCTCTGCTCTTCTTTAGCAATTAGATTAGCTCTCTTAGTAGGATCGTCTGTTTGCGAAATTTTTGCATCACTCTTAGCTCTAGCGGCTTGTTCCTTAGCTTCACGTGTTTGATACTTTTGCCTAACCTTTGGCGGGAAATCTGACACATCTACTTCAGCATCGTCCGAGCTCGATAAATCTAAATCTCTGTCTTCAACTTTACGCCTACGTTTCTTGCCTCCAACCTGCATATCTTCGTAAACTTGTCTCATTACATCTTCAGGATGTACATAATATTCTGCAACTACCCTTGCAAAGTCTTTGTAATCTCTAATTCCTTTCTTCAAACACCATTCGATTACTAATTGTCTTCTCTTGGTCTCATCCATAATCTCAACACGATTGAGATTAGCTTTCATCATTATTTTTTCAAATATGTAAGATTTACCTGTGAAAACAAATTCATCTACAGTGTTGTCCCACCTGAATGCTTCGTTTGTGAGTAATTCGTGAGAATGGGGATCAATACCTATAATTTCTATAATTCCTTTATTTCTTCTTACACGTTTTCCACCAACTCTAGTCTGGATTTGAATGGATATACCATCTAATGCTGGAATTAAAACTCTAGGAATTTCAATCGGCTTATTTTCCAAACGGTGAACTAAACTCTGAATCGAATCTGCGTGGAAAGTAGAGTATGTTGTGTGTCCCGTTGCCATAGCCTGGAAAAGAACATAAGCTTCGGCACCTCTAATTTCTCCTACAATAATGTATTCTGGACGTTCCCTTAAAGCTGCTCGTAGCAAATCATACATGTCAACTTCTCCAGCTGCCTTTACACCGCTTCCTGCCGATTCACCTCCGAAACCTTGCCTAGTACATCCTGGAATCCAATTAGGATGTGGTAAATTCAACTCACGTGTTTCTTCAATACTGACAATTTTATGTTGCCAAGGAAGGAATAGTGAGCAAGCATTAAGCGAAGTTGTTTTTCCGGAAGCCGTACCTCCCACAAACAACATAGACATTCCATATTGCATTGCGAGCCAGAAAAATGCTATTTGCATAGATGAAAACGTTTTGAATTCGAGTAAATCCACAGGAGTAAATGGTTCATCCCTGAAACGCCGAATCGTAAATGTCGAACCTTTGGTAGATACTTCTCTACCCAGAGTCATGACTATACGTGAACCATCCATTAATGTTGCATCAAGAAGCGGTTCAGCAATCGAAATATGTTTACCACAACGCTGAGCCATACGAATTATGTATTGTTCAAGTTCTAATTCATCTTCCCACATCACATTTGTCCTTAAAGATTCAAATCTTCTGTGGTAAACGAAAATTTCAACTCCTGGGCCGTCACAAGAAACGTCCTCAATATTAGGATCTTGCATCATGGTATCAATTTTACCATAACCTATCAAATCTCTCTCTATGTAATAATGAATCTTTTCACGATTACTCTTTCGTGATTTTAATCTGTAACTATCTAAAATATCATCTACTGCTTGTTTCAAAAATTCTTCTTGAGATTCATCTAGAGTATCTCTCTCAATATTTAGGGCTCTCTGCAGAACATCTTTAATTGTTTGTAAATCTTCCTTCTCTTGTTTTGAAGCCTTAGGCTCAACAACGTAGTAAAACCTAGAATAATCTCTTTTATCGAATAAAACTCTTACGTATGAAAAAGGCGGCCTAACTGGATATGTATCTAATTCTTCAAAATCTTCACCAATCTCAATGTCGTCCATAACTAAGTCATGGATTACTCCATCTTTCTCTGCAGCTTTACGCTTCTTAGCTTCAGCTTTACGCTGTTTGTTTAATCTACGGCGCTCTCTCCATGAAAGCTTAGTTTCGTCAATTTGTTCCTCTTCTTCACCAATTAATCCAGAAGCCCCGTCCAATGTCTCTTTTGCAGCACTCATTTTATCATCCTGAGGTTAACTTGACAACCTTTAGATTATCATCATAGGATATGACTATATAAGAAGTAGTTGACTTTAAAGATGCGGAATTTGTAGTTTCAATTGAGGTTGCTGGCGCTAATGGAAAGTTAACCTCAAATGATCCGCCTCGAGGCTGAATTGTAGTCACTTTCAATCCTGTAGTTAAACCCGTTACTTTGTATTGTATACCATGATTTATTGCTTCTATTCCAGTATCTAAGACCATTACTGGAGATGAGCCAGGATACTCTCTTACAGTATTAAGTAAATCTTCTACTGCTAATTGAAAATATAGTGCCAGTTGTTCAGCCTCTTCCTGTGCTGTATTGGAAACACTACCGTTCAACATAGTACTTGATGTGAGCATCATTGAAGATAAAATTAGGACTGAAATTAACGCAGTGTATACGTAACCTATTAACTGAGATGCGCCAGAATCATCGGAGGTTAAACGTGACATGAATTGTTCTCTCCAAAATTCTAAAGTCAAATGCTGTATCTTGATTGTAAAAAATATCCTCTTCAAAACCCATGTTAGCTGCTGCTGTTGATTGGGTGCTAGAAATCGTATATGTTTCGGGTCCAAAACTCCAATAAGTTGAATAATAATTCTTCAATGCCATTGAACTATCGCCACTGAAACCCATTCTCACATTGAAGACTTTAAAGGAGGAATCTTTTCCACCTTGATTTCTAGCTTCAAAATTATAATTTCCTCCAGTTAGAGATTTAGCGCCTGTAGTCATATTGTAGTCTGTTTGGTACAAAACCAGTGATTCATAAGAATCATCTGTACTAATAGAACGGATTATAGGTTTAGAGCTTACAAAGAAAATACCCCCTGGCTCTCTAGTAACTATTCCGCCATTGAATAAACGCATTTTGTAAACACCCGATACAGAGGAATATTTGTATGAAAGTGAGTCTACGCCATATATGAAAAATCCACCAACAACTGTATCGTTAGCTGTACTTGTATATGTGGCTGAAGTTCCGTAAACCAAAGCTGGAAATCCTGAGGCGATAAAAGCTGAAGACTTAACTTCTAACGTAGTTCCGTTTGGATAAGTTATAGTTATATCAAAATCATCTATAACTTCTTTGTTATCTATTATTGCAAATGTAGTTGCTCCATTTTTTACTCCAAGGATCTCAAATGATGACCACGAAGTGGTTTCATAGTAATAACGAATTTCGTCTAGATTTTCGCGATGAACAAATGTTCCAGCACTGAATGATACCGTTGATGAACGAGAACTGCCTTCGCCTTGGACTATTACTTGATCTAGGTCAGCATCAAAATTTAAAAAATTATTTTGAGCAGAAGTGTAAATTGCATAAGCTTCACTTTCTTGAATCTGCGGAATCCCCCAAGCAAGCATGGTTCCCGTTATAGAAACCATAATTGCCAATATTAAAACAGTACCTATTATTGGACTAACGGCTTCTTCTGAATCACTAATGGAAAGCTGACGCTGCACTTATGGCCATTGATAGGGGGTTCTAAAAAATGATTGTTAATTTAAATTAATTTTCTTCAAGCCATTTTTCAGCATCAATTGCAGCCATACATCCCATGCCTGCTGCAGTGATTGCTTGACGATATCTTGTATCGACTACGTCCCCTGCCGCGAATACTCCAGAAACATTTGTCATAGTATTTTCTTTAGGAACTATGTAACCATGATCATCCAACTCAATTTGATCTCCTAAAAAGTTTGTCATAGGCTTGTGCCCTATAGCAATGAATGCGCCGTCACACTTGAATAATTCTTCTTCACCTGATACAGTATTTACGAGAATTACGCCTTCAAAGTTCCCTTGCTCACCTACCCACTCTTTTACGACTCGATTTAATTTCCACCCAATTTTATCATTATCTCGAGCTCTATCTGCCATAATTTGTGAAGCTCTTAGTTCTTCTCTTCTGTTAACAATGGTGACTTTACTGCAAAATCTAGTAAGGAAAGTAGCTTCCTCCATGGCTGAATCTCCGCCTCCCACTACTATGACCTCTTTATCCCTGAAAAAAGCACCATCGCATGTAGCGCAAGTAGAGATTCCTTGTCCTTTGTGCTTCTCTTCATTACCTGCGTCTAACCATATTGCTTCTGCACCGGTTGTAATAATTATCGATTTGGTTAAAAATTGATCTTTACCTACATTCACCTTGAACGGACGAGAGCTAGTATCAATAGAATCTACATTTTTATCAATAATATCGCAACCAAATCTTGCAGCTTGTGATCTCAATTCCATCATCATTTCAGGGCCGCCTATGCCTTCAGGATATCCTGGGAAATTTTCTATATCACTAGTCAGCATTAGCTGCCCACCACTTGCAAAACCTGCGAACAATTTAGGTTTAAGCATTGCTCTTCCTGTATACAAGCCTGCAGTATAGCCTGCTGGACCTGAACCTATGATAATTACTTCCTCAACAGATGACATCAAAAGTATATGAAGGCGACTCGTAAAATAGATATCTACTTATTCAATAATCTAGCTGATATAATAAAGCCAGTATGTCCTAGAATATTTGTGTTGGGGCGTATAGCCTCTAACCTAGATTGCCAAGTTCTGTGCATCATTTCATTGATTTCTATTTCACTCCACCCGTTCAATGACTTGAGAAGATTTTCTACTTGATTTATTGTAGGCACATAGCACAACAACTTGCCTCCTAGCAACAATGATTTTTCAGCCCATTTAACCAGTGCTTGTGGATCTGGCAAATCCAAAATTATAGAATTGCAGGTGATAATTTCAGTTTGATCATTTAATTCTTCGTTTCTCAATTCAACCTGATCTGAGAATTGACTTAGTTTGAGATTCTTTTTTACAATTTCGAAATGCTTTTTATTCTTTTCAAAAGTAATTACTTTACCTTCTGGAAATGCGGATTGTGCTAAAGCTGTCGTAAGTGCTCCCGAGCCGCCTCCGGCCTCAATAACTATGTCGTTTGATTTAATGTCAGAACTGTAAACAAGCCAAGCAATATCTTTAGGCGATATTATTTGAGGACCTCTGATTAAATTTTTTTGAATATCAGATAAATTATGCGGAAGTAATTTACCTTTTTTACCAAATAAGTCAAACTCAACACCTATTTTTTGATCTTTTAGGAACTCCGAGGGGAAATTACCAAAATTTTTAATAACAATTATCTTGGAATCAAGATTTACTAAATGAGATTTGTTATCTATTACTAATAGACACCAATCTGCCATCTGAAGTTTGTAATTATCCTACTAAAAGCTTAGCATCAGATAATGAATATTTCCAGTCTTCAGATAATACTTTATTTGAACGATAATATTTAACTAATCGAAGAATTTTCGCTTCAGTTAACCTTAGTGAACGTGTATTGTGAATATCCTTTTTATTTATCTTCAAGTGCTCGCCTAGACGGACTGCTTTTCTCATAAGATTTGTCAAATCTTCAGGAAGGGATGATGCTACACCTCCATCTGATAAAATAGAAGTTATAGATTTACCTGTTGCTAATTTTACGCTTGGAACTCCATGCATATCTCTCAAAATAATCCCTATTTCTGATGAAGATTTACCATCTGAAGATAACTCCATAATTAATTTTTCAACATCTTTACCTTTTGGTGACCATTTAGGATTTTCTTTTCTAGTCTGTGGACTAGAACCTGAGCGACCTTTACGTCTTGCATGCATTCGTGCCATTTTGTTTTAACTCCTAATAAGGAAAGTGCGCCAGTCGGGCCTGTATAAAAACATTAGCATATTTAGTAATTATTTGTCCAATACAATGCTAACTCTTCACTGTAATACAATTTAAAATTATAATCTGGCATGCTCTTGTAGTAACCACTAACGGTGAGAGAAGATGTTGATGATTTGCCAGTAAAGTTAGACATCCCTAGATTAACTAACGATAAATTAACATCGAAGTTAGTCTGATTTGAAAAATTTTCCCATTCCCACAAATGATCTTCTCCATACCAGTATAAATCAAGAATAGGATAGCGTTTTAATTCCATTCCAGATAAATCTACCTGATTTGAAGATAATTCTGATGCATCTGCCAAATTTATCGAATTTGAGTAAGCTACTACTCTTCTCGGTTGTTTTTGATCATTGGATTCAATAATCTCTGAATAAAAGTTTTCGTTGACCCATAAACCTGTTGAAATGCTACTCTCGCGGATGTTATATGAATAGTAAAATTCCTCTCTCTCATGAGCATCTACTCTGTAAGACACATCTAAGCTAGAAAATGATATTGTTAGGGCTAATAATATTGTGAGAAATGTACCTAGCCTTCCTCTGTAATCCTGAAGATTATCCAGGAAGAAATCTACTCCGGGAGCTACAAATAAAAGTATGAAAAAAGTGAATATATATGGAATGTAAATTAGATCAGATATTACAAATAAGAATAATGCCAATAATGTAAATGAAAACATGTAGCTAAAAGGTACCCTACCTTCCTGAATCCAAAAAATCATTCCTATTAATGATAAAAACATAATTGGCCCCACATTAATCAGATAGTAGAAACCAAGATTAACTATTGTTGACAAAATTGTTCCATCGTTTAGATAATATACTCCAATTATTTCATCATTAGGAGAATAAGGTGAAAAATCTAAATATTGTAAATAAAATAAATATGTGGCTAAGAATAATATTAGGACAAAAACTTGCCTTCCTGCTCGCTCTCTATTCAATGCATTTTCTTGCCATTGCCACAATAAAAAAGATACGAAAAATGATAGAAAAAAACCAGGCAAAAGTAATCCCATTCTATGAAATGAAGGTAGAAGTAGAGTGAAAATTAATAATAATATTAGTAATTTTTTAGGATTGCGGCCGTATTTTTTATTCATTATCCTGAGAATAGCCCACATAAAGAAAGGAAGTAATGCAATTAAAGAAAAACGCAATGAAAATCTCCACAAAGTGAAAGTCAAAAACCTAGGGGCAAGCGAAAATGCTAAAGATGAAAACCAACGACTTTTGTAGTTTGTAGTGAATTCACCTGACAGAAGAAAGAATCCAAACGTAGAAAGTAATGATAAGAAAATACTATGAATCAAATGATAATTATGAACTGATAATCCAGTAATTTCAGTGATTGTACTAGCTAATATTAGACTTCCTAATGGAGTCGTTCCAGGAAATAAACCATATATTGAAAGTATATTCTCTGCCCAAAATATTTCTCCGTGAAATAATATAGATTTAACTGCTGAAATATAGTAAAAGTTGTCTGAACCGGTAGGAGTCTCTGTGATGGGATAGCGGAATACAAACGCCAAAAGACCTAGTAAAATTAAGCCTGTTTTTTCACTTAATTTACTGCCTTTCATGAACTATCAAAACCGTTATTTAATAATACTATAGCCTTGAACAAAAAGTGCCTAATATATTACTATATTTTTATATAGCGCTCACTTCGATAATATGCCACCTTAAGGGGAGCTAAATTTGGCTACAAATCAAAAAGGAACTTACGCACTATTTGCAATCTTATTGATTACAGTCATGTCTGTCGGCATGAGTGTTAACGGTTACCCTGCAGGAGGAGATCAGCAAGGTGCTGGAGAAGACTGGGCAAAAGACAGTATTGCTAATGGCTGTTCATGCCACATGGATGAACAACTCGATGAAGGTATGTACATGCTCGATGGCATCCCTTCTAAATATGTTCCAGATACAACATACAATATTTCGCTTGTAATTAATGATACAAATGTAATTTCAGACCCTGAGGCTATCCGCTACGGAGGTTTCTTGGCTGAAGTTAGTGAAGGGGCATTCCAAACTGGCGCACTGTATTGGATAGGTGAAGGTGGAAAATACATTTCTCATAATGCAGATAGTAATGCACAAAGAAATTGGACTTTTCAGTGGACTGCACCAAGTGATGGTGCTGGAGATGCTTTATTCACCATTTATTACAATGTAGTAAATGGAGTCGGAACGAATGGTGACCAATGGGGATATATTTCTTCAGTGTCAATAGGGACTCCCCAAGTAGTTTCTGAGGAAGCTTCAATACATGAATTGGGCGTAAGCTTAATGCAGTACTGGATTGCCTTGTTGGCAATAGCAGTGGTATTTGTTATGATATTATTAGCATACGTCGTAATAAGAGGAGGTAGTTCACATTACCGAGGTTAACGAATTACTTGAAAAAATAGCAAAAGGAGAAATTACTCCAGAAGATGCACAAAAATTATTAGGAACATACAAAGATGAAGAACTAGGAAAAGTAGTCCGTGAAACTCCAGGTAAAGAACAAGGTGAAATATTTGCTATTGTTTTGATTTTATTAGTTCTTGAGATAATGTATGATTCCTTGTTTATTTATGGAATATTAGAAGGGTGGGATCAACAATTCCTTTCATTTACACTAGCTATGGCATTTTTAATTATGGGATTAATGATTGATTTCTATAGAAGATCGTTTTTACCTGATGTTTTAGAACTAAAGAAAAGGAGGAGTAAAGTCATAACAAAACTTGAAAGATAATATGAATATAACACGAAGAGGGTTCTTACAAGGTGCCATAGGATTAGCTGGAGCTGGAATGACAACAGCCCTTGCTGTTCCTGCACTAAAAACATTACTACCGCCACCTGTTACTAGATGTAATGATGATGATGCACACGAGACCTTAACTTATAAATCTGAAAGCGGTAAATGGTATGAAAACATGGGTGGAAGTGTCGCTAAAAAAGAAGATTTTAATCTTTGGGATGTAGCAATTGTTAATTGGGCTCCAAAAAATCTAGAACAAGAATTAGGTGCTTGTGAAATACAATTGGCTTTAGTCAAAGTTCCCGCTGAACCATCAATGAATGGACTAGGAGTAAGTGTTGATGATGGTAATGCATATTTGATGGCATACCACACATACAAATGTCCTCATTTATGCTGTAAGCCAGTTTTTAGCGCAGAAGGGACAAGTACTATCAGTGGAAATGATTATGAAAACATGTTTTTATGTCCATGTCACTTATCGCTATTTGATCCGCTATCTGTTATTAAAAACGTAGATGAACAAGGTCGTGAAGTTATGGCTGCAGAATTATTAGAAGGGCCTGCACCTTATGGCCTTCCTGTAGTCCCTATAGAAGAAAAAGACGGAGGTTTAGTTGGGTTAATGACTCAAATTGATTGGCTCAAATATTGTGGACAAGGATGAAAATAAGACTACTTTTAGCTACACTATTAGGAAGTATTACTTTCTTGGCACTGCCTGTAAGTGCAGCTGGTGATGCCCCTATAATCGAAGAATTAATGAGAAAGTATACTTTCCCATTGATTTTCCTACAGCTGTTAATGGCTGTGTTGACCGTAGGATATTTGTACGTTTCTGGAACTCTTCCACGAGCATTATTAGCAACATGGAACTGGTTTGATGAAAGATTTGCTTTACACAGGTATGCTTCTCTTGCCAAGCGAGAATATTATTCGGTTGTATTCACTCTTTTACCTTCAAGTGGAAGGACAATGCCGCAATCCCACACTGAAAGATATAATGTAAAATCTGTTTGGTATTGGTACCCTTTCTATTCTCTTGGGGGACTTTCATTTTTTGCATACATTATCTTAGTTATAACTGGAATTTATCTTGGGTTCTACTATATACCAGATGGTGAAATAACTTTTGACGAAGACGGTCATGCCACATCGGGATCATACCAATCTATGGAACTTATAATGACAAAAGTAGCTTTTGGATACATTATGCGAGCTATACATCATTGGGCTGCACACTTCATGGTCGCAGCTGTATTTTTACACATGATGAGAGTTTACTTTGTGGGAGCTTATAGAAATCCAAGAGAAGTTAACTGGATTCTAGGAGTTATACTATTACTTGTAACTATTTTCTTTGGTTACACTGGATATCTATTGCCATGGGATGCACTCGGATATGCGGCTGCTGCAATTGGGCTTGAAATGGCCACATCTATTCCTGCAATGGGGCCACTAATGGCTCAAATTGTATTTGGGGGAACACAAGTTACTGCAGATACCGTAACAAGAATGTACTGGCTTCATATCTTTGTACTTCCTTTAATAGGTACTGTACTTATGATAATTCATATGGCATTGGTATGGATTCAAGGGGAGGCTGAACCTCACTAATGAGCGAAGAAAAAATATTAGAAGATGATGCTTCAGAAATGATAGCTGAATCTATTCAAGAACAACAAGAACTTGATACTATACGTAAACTGGAAAATCGTGAAGAACACTCTGTTCTAGAAGCTAGCCTTGTAAAAGGTGAACCTCTCTACCCTCATGAATTATCAAGAGACACTGTGTATACTTTCTATGTTCTTTCAATTATGTTCTATTTGGGAGCATTCGTTCCACCTCCATTGCACGAATCTGCTGATCCTACTGCCGGCACTGCCTATCCACCTCCGCTGCCCGATTGGTACTTATTGTGGGCTTTTGGATGTCTAAAGGTCGCTACCGATTTGAAAATAGGACTACCTCTATCTATGATTCCTTTCTTAGGACTTGATGATATAGAACTATTCCTAATGAGTGCAAAAGTATGGGGTACTCTAGTTCAAGGTCTTATTGTTGGACTAGTTGTTGCTGTTCCATTCATTGATAGAGCACTAGGTGCTGTTATTGACCCTCAATATGGAGATGTAATCAACAGGGGGCACGAACGAAGACCTATAGAAGATCCTGTTAGAGCTGCAATTGGTGTTTATGGTATAGCAATGGTAATTATGCTATCTGTTTTCTCAATTAATGCAAACATAGCACTATACTATCCTGAAGTTACGACCGACTTACTATACGCACTTACTTTGTGGGGCCCAATTGCTTGCGCACTAATAACCTACCTTTTCTTAGATAGAAGAAGATCTGAAGGCGCTAAACCACTAAGTGACGAAGAAAGATTCGATCTTTACACTAAAGGTATTCAAGATAGAAGAATGCAACGTATTTATGAATTCAAATTAAATCGATGCTATCAATGTGGACTATGTGATGATATATGTCCTGTAAGAGACATGGAAGGCGAACACGAATTGAATATTATATTCAATACATTCCAGAATAAACACGATGGTGTCGCTCTATGGTCATGTATCTCTTGTGGAATGTGTACCGCAGTATGCCCTCAAAATATCGAATACGTAGATTATGTGCTAGAACAGAGACTTCTAGCCACCTTAGGAGCTTCTACTGAAGGTGCAAATCTTGATCTACCCGGAACCGGAAGCACTCCAGTTGGAGGTGTTGCTTATGAGCGATAAACCTAGACAAAAAACATATGCACGAACAATCCCTCATCCCCTTTTTGAAAGATTAATTGTAGATGATGCGATGAATAAAGAATCAAACGAGTGGAAACCTGAAAGATACCATGAATATGGATATTTTCCAGGATGTGTTGACTTTATGGATGTTGAAGTTAAGTTTACACACTTAAACAAAGGAGATGCGGATCACGCTTCTATTGCTGCAGCATCAATCAAGTTATTGAATTATGCAGACATTGATCCTTTAGTTCTGGATATGAATGTATTCAAATGCTCAGGACACGACCAATTATGGCAAGGTAATTTGGAAGTTTTTGACGCTTTGAAAGAGCATAATTTAAAGCGATTAAAAGAATCTGGAATAAAAATTATAACATGCTCATGTGCTGAATGCTACCGCACTTTTGCTGTAGACTATGATTTACCTAATACTCTTGGAATAAAAGTTGAACATATTACTCAAACATTACAAGGTAGAGGATTAAAATTTAAAGCTCCAGAAAATGTAACTGTTGCCTATCACGATCCTTGCCGACTTGGAAGAATGATGGGAGAATACGAAGCTCCTCGTGATCTGATACAATTAGTTGATGGTGCAACCATGGTAGAATTAGAAAATAATAAAGAAAGAGCATTGTGCTGTGGGGTTTCATCAATGATGTATTGTAACGATGCAACTAAGGCAGTACGTAGGAAAAGATTGGACCAAGGTACTGACGCTGGAATTGATCTTATGCTAGGCGGATGCCCAAAATGTTACATGCATATGCAGTGTATGCTTAATGAAGAACGCATGAACCCCGAGGAAGGGCATCATCATGATTATGAAATGATGGATTTGATGCAATTCTTGGTTGCCTGTCTGGAGGATGAAAAGTAGTGTCTGATGTAGACATTGCAACATTCGCAACAGAAGGAAATAGAGATTTACATATTCTATACGGATCACAAAGTGGAAACTCTGAGGGTCTTGCAGAAAAATGGCAAAAGGAAGGCAAAAAGTACGGATTAAATCCTACCGTTCATGATATGGATGGTTTTGATATTAATTCAATGTCCGGAATGTCTAGAGTGATGATTGTTTGCTCTACATGGGGAGAAGGAGAAATGCCTGACAATGCCGAGGAACTATACGAAGCTGCGGTCGGCGTTGGTAAAATATTAACCAATACCCATTTTTCAATTTGTGCACTTGGAGATACAGGTTACGATTTATTTTGTGAATCGGGTAAAGATTGGGATAAAACCATGGAAAACATGGGAGGGACTAGAATTCATGATAGGGTTGACTGTGACGTTGACTTTGAAGATCCTGCAGAACAATGGATGAATGGTGCTATGTCAAAACTAGCTTGTGTAGATGGTGACGGTAAATTTCAAGCTGATTTAGTTGACAGTATGGCCTCTTATGCATCTGGTGCTGTAATTGAATCTGAAACCGAGACTATTGTTGAAGAAAGTGCTGGAACATCTGCATACCAAGCAATGGAAACTGCATCCCTTTTCTTTCATAAACCTAATAAATGGCTTAAGAGAGTTAAAGAAGCAGTTGATGACGATGAATTGCCTACAACTGGTATAGAAAAAGCTAAAGATATGTTTAAAGAGTTAAGAAAGATAACTCTCAAATCTCTTCCTCAAGGTAAAGACTACATTGCCTTAGTGGATAACGAAAAATGCATAGGTTGTACTCAATGTGTTTATTATTGTAATTTTGCATCAATTGATATGATCTCTTGGGACTTGAAAGCAAGAACCTCTCAATTCGAATCCAAAAAAGCTTTAATTTTAGACGATACTTGTGTAGGTTGTACACTCTGTGCTTTCGCTTGCCCTGTAGAAGCAATTACAATGGAAAGTAAAGTCTAAGTTTCTAATAGTCATGGATTTGTATAATTCAATAATAGTTACCATATGGCTAACAATGTTGTATGCTGTTTGGGCTGCAACTGCTGCCGGCGACCCCGGATATGGGCAAGCGGCCTTCATAATTTCTGGGATCGCGGGACACTTATACTTAAGAAAATTAAAATTAGAAAGACCTGTTAGTAAAGAAGAAAAGATTGAAATTCCAAATGCAGAATTTTCAGTTGAAATTTTAGAAGAAAAGGATAAATATGTTATTTCTGAAAAAGCCTTCAGAAGAATAATTTGGATTTCTACTATTTTATCACTTATACTTATCTCACTGTTTTTGGAGGCTATAACTACTGGAAAATATGTATTATGGGGAATATTGGCATTAATTATTGGACTAATAATATTCATTATTCCTATCTTTCTTCCTGTTAAGGACGATATTGAAACATTAAGAAAAAGGGCTGAAAAGGAAAGGACAAAAGCATGGCGTAAAGGTAAAGTCAACCATGCAGATGACGAAGAGTGAAGGAAATAATAGCTAAGGCCTTAGAACAAGTTCAACCAAAACTTGAAGAAAAAGAAAAAATAACAAGTTTAAGAGATAATATTCTTAAGAAAATAAACGCTTTAGAAATGTCAACTTTTGAACCTAAAGTTGTAGGGTCTATAGCAAAAGGAACTTTTCTAGCTGGAACTGACATTGACATTTTTTTAATATTTCAAAAGGGAACCAATTTGAAAAAAGAAGGTTTAACAGTAGCAAGGAAAATATTACCTAATGGTAAGGAACTCTACGCCCAACACCCCTATTTGAGAGGAGAAATAGATGGTATTGGAATTGATCTGGTACCTTGTTTTGCAATTGAAGACTCTACTGAATCTGTATCTGCAGTAGATAGAACGCCATTCCATACTGATTGGGTAAAATCTAATTTGAATGGGTTAGAAAATGAAGTGAGATTAACAAAACAATTCCTAAAGGCTGTTGGAGCTTACGGTGCAAATTCTGCTGTAGGTGGCTTTTCAGGTTATTTAGTAGAAATACTTTGTATAAAATACGGAGGATTCTTAAATCTAATAAAAGAAATGTCTCAATGGAGACCTCCCATTATTATAGATAAAATGAACACTCCTGAATCTCCAATAATGATTTGTGATCCTGTAGATGATAAAAGAAATGTAGCTGCAGGAGTGACTTTGAAAGGACTAGGGACTGCAATCTTGGCTTCTAAATCGTTTCTTGACAAGCCATCTCAAAATTTCTTTTTCCCTAAGTATAGAGAAAGAGAGTTTCAAGGAAATTTGACAAGTATTATTTTATCACTTCCAGAAGGAAATGAAGAAACTATAATGCCATGGCTACAAAAGCAAGGAAGAAAAATCTACAAAGGGCTTCGTGACTTTGAACCAATTGCGTGGAATGCAAATATGGGAAGTGAAGGCTATATTGTTGTAGAAACCGGAATGAGAAAGCTACCTGAGATAGTATCACACAAAGGCCCAGCCCCTTGGGAAGATGGAGCGATTGAATTTCTAAAAAAATATCCAAACGCAATACTTAACAATGAGAAATTGGAAATAGGTAAAAAACCAAAAAATCAAACAATCGAAGAAGTAGTGAAGTCTCTTCTACCTAATGCAAACGTAAAAGAAGGGATATGTGAAGGTGCAAAACCAATTCAACGTGTACCTTGGTTAGATTAAAAAAAATATAAAAAAAGTTTGGTAAGTGGGGGCCGAAGCCCCCGAATTACCTGCGAGTGAAACGAATTCCACTCTAATTTTGGTGACCTAAGTCTATGATTGTAGACCTATATCGTATCCGATTACGTCACCGGTAGGCTCGAACTTCATACGGAAGGAGTAATCACTTACGTCATTTACACTTTCCAAGTCGGAACCAGCTTCACCTGGGTGAACTTCAAATTTGTCACCTGGGCTCAACTTACCGTTGAAGTCGTTGTCAATGAAGACTACAGCTTTACCCTGACCAGAGTAATATCCATAGACATCAGAGACTAAGCCATCAGTCTTAGTGTTTCCTTGTACATCCAATAAGTACCAGTGTACAGAGTTTACGGAAACTTGTGGGTTAATCTTGACGATCTGGACCGTCCAGACACCACTTCCATCTTCGCTAGCTATCATACTGCCGGTTGGTGCGTTCTTGGTTGTACCACCAAGGAAACTGCTAGCCCAAACGTACAATACTGCAGCCAAAACCACTGTAATAGCGACCATCAAAATAACCGCAATTACAGGAGATACTGCCTGCTCATCTTTTACAATTCTTCTTTGCATTGTTGTGTCCTCTGACCTAAGTCAGGCACATAGACAGTTGGCTGAGCATATATACCTTACGTTACAAAAATTATTGTTTAATTTTGTCTCTTCTGAGAACGTAAGAACCGGCAACTGAGCACAGTACTGTAATACTAACTCCAGCCCATGCTAATGAATTTGCCCAGTCAGGAACTCCTGAAGTACTATGAGATATTATTTCTGGAGATCTAATCATAGAATTATATGATGACCACACTTGACCGTCTGTGTCTGTGAATATTATAATCATCAAAGAATTGCCTTCTCCTAAACTAAAAGATTGAGTAGGGGCTTGCCAGAAAAAAGTCCATCCCTCTTCGCTTGATTCTAAAATTAAATTGTGTACATCTGCTTCAAATGAATCTGTAGAGCTAAGAGAACCGTTCGTCACACTTATGTTAACTTGTGAAATTGAAGCATAATCATTTGCAGTAAGGACGATTTCGTAGGACTTCCCAGTAGAATAGTGTAAGTTCTCAGGTAGGCCTTCAACACGATAAATTTTATCCTCAGCTTGCGCGAAAGGCAAGAACAACGATAATGCAACTACTGCAAGTAAACTTTTCTGAAGAGCGTCCATCTTAGATATTATATTATTTTAGCATTCTATATAAGATATGCGGATAATTAACGAGTTAAACCTCTATGTTGTAAACTTTCCAATATAATTCGAACTTCGGCTTCACGAAGCCCCAATGATGCTGCTGCACTTTCTATAGTATAATCTCTATTATGAAGTATGTGATGTAATAATCTTCTTTCATGATAGGTACAGTCTGCATCTTGAGTTGTTGATATAATTTTTCTATTCAATTCGCCCATTAAGGCCATCAAACTTCTTCTCTCAGATTCTACTTCATCTATAGATTGTTTTAAGTCTTCAGAAACTCTCGATAGAAGGTCCATACGGGCTCTTGAATCCATATTTTCTGATTCAGCTATAGCATCTAGGACTCTTCTGTGCTGTTCTGATAAATCTGAAACATCAAAATCAGTCTCTGCTTTCTGTTTGTAAGTCGAAGGGCCAATGTCAATGTGTAAAGAAACGTCTCTAGATGCTTTGTAAACTCTTCTATTTGGCCCTCTACGACTAGGCTCATCTCTTGATTTTACTAAGCCATGATCTTCTAGGATTCTCAAATGTTTTACTACTGCCTGTTGAGTAACATCTATTTCCTTAGATAATTGTAAAGGATACAGTCTTTCTACAGACAATAATTGTAGAATTCTACGTCTAGTTGGGTTCTCCAACAAATAGAATAATTCGTCTACTTCATCAAATGACATATCAACCTCCGGTTGTATACCCTTTGTTGTAATGGAATATAAAAATTACTATAGGTCCAACAAGCTTTAACATTCAGTTCTGATAGGCGCTTAATGGAGTATCGAAAACCTACTAAAAAAGTGATAGTGGAAGCTGTGTTAAGCGTTCTAAAAAGTAGGGGAAGTATAGACACTCAAACCAAAATGCACAAACTTGTAATTGCACATCTCAAAGGAATAGACAAAACATACAAGCTTTCAGCTGAAAGAATGAGAATTATTGCTGTTAAATCAAAAAAGGTTAAATTGGGAATAAGAACCCGTTCAGTAGGTGCAGGACCTGAAAGCGATGAGAATACATTCAAAAGGCAAGGATTAGGGTACGACCCTGTTGTAAAAAGATGGAGAAGGATTAGGCCCGGCGAAGACCAAAGTGGCCATAAGCATCACAGAGGAGAATTTGCATCTCCAGGACAACCGTGTCCAGTGTGTACTTCACCCTTAAAGAAAGTCCATAATGCAACGCTTTACGGTGGAAAGGTAGCAATTGGATTTAATTGTAAATTATGCGGATATTTGACAGGCCACAGGTGGAGAGAGCCTGCAAGATATTCTTTCAGTCTAAAAGGTGTAAATTAGTGGAAGTTTTTGATTACAAAGGTATCTGCTTGAAGAGAGATAAAAGAGCAATATATCTTGATCCTTCAAGTGGAAGACCAGATGGTGCTGTAAGTCATGCTCATTCTGATCACTTAAAACCAAAAACTCACATGACTGAGCCAACAAAAGAAGTAATGATAGCACGAACGGGATCTAAAGAAGCAACCACTCATAAATTTCACGAAAAATTTAAGATAAATGATTTTGAATTAGAATTTGTTTCAGCAGGTCATGTTGTAGGATCTGCAATGATTGACTGTGAAGGTGTACTCTATACTGGAGATTACAATCCATATGGAACTGTAACTGCTGGAATTGCTAAGCCACAAGACTGTGACACTTTAATTGTTGAATCGACATATGGAAAGCCAGACCAAGTCTTGCCAGACAGAAACGAAGTACTTAGTGATTTACAAGCGTGGATAATGGCCACATCGGCAAAAGAAGGAGCAATAATTGGTGCTTACTCCTTAGGAAAAGCTCAGGAAGTAATTGCAACTGCAAATCTAGGGGGCGTAACGCCTGTAGTTTCTGACGTCGTTGCTTCTGTTAGTGATATTTACAAAAGAAATGGAGTAAAACTAGAATACAATACCTACTCTGAATTAACTGAAAATGAACAAAAAACTGCTGAGTTATTAGTTACATCAACTACTGCAGCTAATGGTAAAAAACAGGACGAGGCTGTACAAAATATGAGGAAAAAAGGTGCGAAAACAGCAAGAGTTTCCGGATGGTGTGCTTTTTCTGAATGGGCGTTAAGAAGTGTAGATGCGGGATTTCCGATAAGTGACCATTCCGACTTCAGCGGAACTATGAAATTTGTAGAAGAATGTAATCCTAAACAAGTTTATACTGTGCATGGATCTACAAAAGAATTAGCAAAACAAATTCAAAAACAATTAGGAATAGACGCACAGCCGTTACCTAAATATGGGCAAACTTCCATAGAAAAATATAACTAATCATGAAGAGTGGAAAACTAATTTTAGTGAGGCATGGATTATCTGTTTACAATGATCAAAACAGATTTACTGGATGGAAGGATGTAGATCTAAATGAGCAAGGAGTAACTGAGGCTAAACAAGCTGTTGATTTACTAGAAGACGTTAATTTTGATATGGCTTTTACTTCAAAACTTAAAAGGGCAAATGACACCTTAAGTCTCATTCTAAAAGGGATAGGGCAAGAATCTATTCACATTGAAAAGGATTTAGCTCTAAACGAAAGGGACTACGGTGACTTAGTCGGTCAGAATAAAGCTGAAGCTGCTAAAAAATTTGGAGATGAGCAAGTTCAAATCTGGAGAAGAAGTTATGACATTCCGCCTCCAGGAGGAGAATCACTAAAAGATACTGCAGATAGAGTAATACCCTATCTTAATGAAAAGATTTTACCTCGAGTATACGCAGGTGAAAATATTATTGTAAGTGCTCATGGAAATAGTATAAGAGCAATTGTGATGGCACTGAAAAATTTCACTCCAGAGGAAATTCTAAAAACTGAAATTGGATGGTGTGAGCCTTGGATTTTTAACTTTGAAGATGAACGATTAATTGGTCTAGAGATAAAAACGAGACCTAACGCGAAAAGTATGAGTAAATTACCGAATTAACGGTGTTCTGACCAAGATTTAATCATATCAAGGTTTCCTTTTGTAGCCTTTATTTTCTGTTCACGACCCCATTCATCCTTGATAATTATATCATTTCCACTAGGTGAAAATATCATAGAGGTAAAATATCCTGATTCTGCTTTAAACTGGACTTCAAGACTACGTTTAGAACCCTCACCTTCCCAGGTGACAGGATATCCCAAGTCATTATAGTAGTCACTGACCTTTTTCATAAATCTATCACCAGCTGTCATTAATATTGCACTAGGAGACCTTTATTAATTGTTGCTTACGGGGAATATTTCTAAAGCCACCCGTCTCTAGACCGGATGAAGCCCCCTAGTGTAGCGGTCCATCATTCAGGCCTTTGGAGCCTGAGACCTCGGTTCGAATCCGAGGGGGGCTACCATTTTACAAATTATATATTTTAGAATATTTTGATGTTAAATACTCAATAAAATCATCGCTGCTAGGTTCTTTCCCTGTAGCTTTAGTTATCAAATCTGCAGGCTTTAACTTGGAGCCGTGAACATGAATGTGACTTCTCATCCAGTCCAATAATACGCTAAATTCTCCTTTGGCAATTTTGCTAGGAATAGTTGGATCATCTGCAAGTGCAGCTGCATAAAGTTGGGCCGCGTACAAGTTACCAAGAGTATATGTTGGGAAATATCCTATTGCACCCATTGACCAGTGAATGTCTTGAAGAACTCCTTTAGTATTATTTGGAGGAGTTACTCCCAAATATTCTTCCATTTTAGAATTCCAGAAATCAGGCAAATCTGAAACATTGATATTACCATTGACTAATTGCTTTTCAATTTCATATCTAACCATTATGTGAAGGTTGTACGTTGCTTCGTCTGATTCCACCCGTATTAGAGATGGTTGTACTGTGTTTACAGCTCTATGAAGGGTATCAACATCTAGATCACTTGGTAAATGAGGAAAGCACTCTTTGAAATCTTCAATGTAATATTGCCAGAATTCTTTGCTACGTCCGACCATATTCTCCCACATTCGTGATTGAGATTCGTGAACTCCTAGAGATACGGCTTGCCCCATTGGAGTGCCTTCATGTTCTTCTAATAGTCCTTGTTCGTATGTACCATGGCCTGTTTCGTGCATTACTCCGTACAAGCAGCCAAAAGGAAACTCTTCATCATATCTTGTTGTAAAACGAACATCGTTTGGACCTGCTCCTGAGCAAAATGGATGGGTTGAAGTATCCATTCTTCCAGCTTCAAAATCAAAACCTATTCCTTCCGCTACTTTTAACGAAAATTCTCTTTGTTTATCTTCTGGAAATTTACCAATATCCAAGAAACTTGTATCTGGTTGGTTTGGACTTTCTCCAACTGCTTTAACAAGAGGAACAATAGCATCCCTTAATCCTGAAAATAAAGGATCCAATTGTTTTACAGTCATTCCAGACTCATAAATATCTAAAAGTGCATCATAAATATTATCTTCATAACCATAATATTCTGCTGTTTTACAAGTTAATTCAACCGACTTTTCAAGATAAGGTAAAAATTTACCAAAATCATCTTCCGATCTAGCTTCCTGCCAAACTCTCAAAGAATTTGATTTATGTCTTGCTTTTTCTTCGACTAAATCTGCCGGAAGTTTTGTTGCCTTATCGTAGGATTGCTTAACCTCACGAACATTAGCTGCTTGCTCATCTGTTAAGTCTTGGGATTCTAAAGATGAAATGAGATTTCCCATCTCTGGGTCTGTTATTCTAGAATGTGCTTGACTTGAAAGAAAAGCCATCATCTCAGAACGTAGTTTCCCTCCTTTAGGAGGCATCATAGTTTCTTGATCCCATCCCATTATTCCTGAGAGGCTACCAATTAAACTCAACTCTTTGACACGGCCAATAAAATTCTCATAATCTGACATACAATGATAGAATGATGGGAGAATTAAAGAGTTGAGTTTACTCTAGTCCATTGTTAGTTAAAACAAAACTTTCTACTAACTCTTCTGGAAGTGATCTATGTTTTTTCAACCTAATTTGTCTAAAGCCTGCTCTTTTCGTTTTTTCTAAGTGGATAATTGTTTTAGAAAGATGCATTAATGATTTTCCAAAATAAGGGCCAATTTCTCCATCTTTCTCAAATACTTGTGCTGAAATTAAGACTGGATAATCGCCTTTTTCTGCTAAGGGCTGAAGAATAGAGGTCATCTCTAAAAATTGGCGGGAAGAAAGCTCCTTATTCTTAAGATAAGATAATCTAACATATGCATTTATTGTATCTACAATAATTAATGAAATCTTTGGATGTTTCTCTAATTTCCTGGTTAATGTTTGATGCAGATCTGTTAAACTCGAAGGTCTAATCATTAACAACTTTGAAGCATCAATATCTCCAAATATTTGAGACATTCTTTCAAGAGATAGGCCTTCTGTATCTACGAATAAAACTACATGATCGGGGTAAGCTTTGATTGCCTCTCGCGATAATTGTAGAGCTAAACTTGTTTTTCCTGTTCCTGCTTCTCCATAAACCAAAGAAACTGTCCCTTGTTCGATTCCTCCGGCTAAGAGTTTGTCAACTCCTTCACAGTTAGATGGAAGCCGTGGAATCATGATTCCGCATCTCCATACGTAGTTAAACTAGTTAGTGTGTTCTACGTCTTAGAAGCGTTATAGCTCCAAGAGAAGAGATTACGCCTAGGAAACCAAATCCTGGCAATCCGCTATCTTCAATTTGCTCTAGTAAGGATACTGGAATGACTTCAGTTCTACAGGTCTCTCCACCATCTTCATCTATAGCACAAATTATAATTTCAAAAGTATCGCCAGATGCAAATTTATGACTTACATTACCATCTTGTGTAATTAGTTGTGCTGTTCCATCTCCAAAATCAAACTTATAAGTGATGGTATCGTCACCAGGGTCAGTTGCTGATACTCTGAAATCCATAGCAACGCCTTGTTCACCTTCGGAAGGAAGAGCAAATTCGGTAAATGTTGGTGCTACATTCTGAACTATTACCATTCTCTGTTCCATTGTAGCTCCACCATCGTCATCCTTAATTTCTACTGAAATTAAAAATTCTCCATCATCTGCGAAAGTATATTGAACAAAATTACCCTGGAATACTCCATCAGGGAATATCCATCTAACTGAGATGTTATCCATATCCATTGGAACATCCTCATATTGAACATTGAAGGAAACTTGATCTCCTTCATTTACAGTATCATCCATCATTATGTTCAAAATTGTTGGATTCATATTTCTCACATTTATTGGGAAATATTCTTCAGCATAGTTGTTTTCACCAAATACAAATATTGCTATCTCATAAGTTCCTGAATCCTGGTATGTATGGAATACTTTTAGAGTATCTTCGTAGAATGTTCCGTCACCCATATCCCAATCCACAATCACATCATTGGATCCTTGTATGATTGCCTCGTACTCAATATTTTGACCTTCAAAGACCTGCTCTCTTCCGGTTACATCCTCAATTGTAATATCTGGTTCATCATTAAAAATGGCTAAAAAGAATGTCTCTTCAGCACCATCTTGAACAAGAATTTCACCATCTGTATCTCCGTCAACTAAATACTCTAACGTTGAAAGGAAGGTGTATTCTTCATCAGAAATATTATTGTACCAAGCGAATGTAATGAAAGAGGTATCTGAAGGTTCAACTGAAAAGTATTCTTCAAACGTAACTACCATTTCATTATCTTGATTAAATACGTCAAGAATCAACAGGAGGTCCATGTATTCACAATCGCTACATTCTACAGTAATTGCATAATCAATAGATATGTAATCTTCGAGATTATCGTCATCTTCATCATATAATATATATTCAACATAATCAAACCAAGCTCTACTGTCAGAATCGCAATTCGCATGTACATCGAATCTACCACTGGCTTCATTACCGTTCAACTCTGTCATCCACATGAATTCTCCACATGGAGTGTCATGATGAATGTCCATACCGCTCTCATTTGTAGCTAAAGTAACATAATAGTCCCATTCATTTTCTTCATCATTCCACTGGAAAATATCGAAATAAATATCTTCGACTCCTCCATCTTCAGGATCTCCTATGTAAGCAATTATACCTAAGTCATCACAAGGGCCGGCATCACACTCTAGTTCAAGATCATCTTCGTAATCTTCATCTACACCCACACCTATTCCGACATTAACGATGTCTGAAGAATCGTGTGAATTATTTCCGTGTGAGTAAAATCTACCAGATTGAAAGAACATCTCATTGTCAGCATAATCATCATAAATCTGGAAATCATACCACCCTTGTTGTAGATCTTCAGCAAACCACATTCCGTCTTCAGAGTAACCTGATTCTACAACATTCCCTTCATGTGATATCTCAAAGAATACTTCATTGTCTGAACTAACCATTCCAATAAAGTCATTGACATATTCATCCTCATCTAAAGGAATAATATAAGCTAAATGAGCAATACCATTGCTTGAATGGCTGCCATCATCGTGACTTTCGTTTAGATAAATCGATTCTATGTAGAAGCTGTCTTCGCTATTATCATTGCCATTGCCTTCATAGTATAACCATACATAAAAATCAAATGAACCATTATATGGTGCAGACCATTCTTGCTCGAACCAATCATAATCGTCGTTATATATCTCATGGTAATATTCAATTAAATCTACGAAATCATCATTCTGAGAGTCAAAAACTTCAATTTCAACCTTAACTTCTTCGTAACAATTACAAGTTGTATCTGGGTCATACCCTATGAATATTGCCTCTGAATTCTCTACATAATAATCCCAATCTGAAAAATAATAATCTTCACTATTATTCTCTGAGCGAACATGTAACGAAATATCATTTAACTGCACCAAATCTTCTAGATTATTTTCTTCATCATAAAGTTCAACCATCACATCGAAAGTTCCATTGTATGGAGGTGTCCACTCTTCCCAGAAATACTCGTCGTCATCATGATAAATTTCATCACTGCGATCCCATGAATCTACCTCATTTCCGGTTTGATTATCATAGATTACAAAAGATGTAATTACATCGATGTCACAGTCGCAAGTAGTATCTGGATCAAACATAACTTCTAAAGTATCGTTGTGACCGTCTTCATCCCCGTCATAAATGTAATAATCTAAGAAATCGAAGTATTCATCGTCATCACCGGGACCTCCTGCGCCACTGGTTTGGTACAAGTAAACATTTCTAATCCAAAATGAGTCTTCAAAATTCCATTCATCATCATAAATGTAGACATAGAAATCATAAGATGTACTGTTAGGAGAAGTCCAATCCATATAAAAATAAACTTGATCAGTTCTGTTTATTGTAAACTCTTCATTCTCATAATCTACGAAATTACCTGATGAATTTTGATAAACATCTACATAAACTAAAACATCCATTTCACAGTCGCATTCTGTATTTGGATCAAAATCAATTATTATCGTATCATCAAGATTGTCATCATCAGTATCTTCTGTTACATAATCCCAATCTTCAAACCACTCGTCGTAGTCACAGTTTGAGTTCTCATCCTCAGTGTCACATTCTAAATAAACCGTAAAATTGAATTCATCTTCGAAATTCCAGTTATTGTCGTACAATGTGAAGTAGAAAGTGTAATTTGCGTCTTCAGAAGGATAAAAACTATCTGTTGTGAAATTATCTACTTCAGTTCCTGTTATGTTGTGGTCGTAATAATCTCCATATTGATAATCTCCATTTTCACTTATTGCATAGAAGTTTACTTCAATATCTACTGAACAGTTACAATCTGTATCTGGATTGTATGCAACATATAAATTGTTAGCTATACCGTTTCCATTAGTATCGTTAGTGTGATAACTCCAAGACTCAAAGTACTCGTCTGAATCACAAGTAACATTAGTAGTGTCACATTCTAAATATATTGTGAAAGAAAAATTATCCTCATAATTCCAATTGTCTCCACTTATATCGTATAAATAAAATTCAAAGGTATAATTTGAATCTCTAGGTGCATAGAAAACATCGGTTTCAAATTCGTCTACTTCGGTACCATTAATCTCATGGTCTTCATCTTCATAGGCCATATACATGCCGGTATCTGCATCATAAATGTTGTATGAAACCATGACATCTACCGTACAATTACATTCAGTATCTGGATTATATTCTACAAAAATGTTGTTGGCAACACCGTCTCCATTAGTATCTTCTGTGTGACTACTCCAAGATTCAAAATATTCTCCATAATTTGTGTTTAAACTTCCATATGAGTGCATCCAGCCTGATTGTAGTAGATCTCCATCTGAACTTCCGTTATACATCTTAAATGTATAATTTCCTTCGTGAACGTCGTTAAACATAAGAATCTCTTCATTACCGTCACCTCCTTTTTCATCGTATAGAGTATTGTTTCCATCGTAAAGTATCTCTACATAAACTCCATCATTAAATTCAGGTTCGCTTGAATTCCCATAAATTCTAGCAAATGCAAAATCATCGAAATCCTCATCACCGTCAAAATCGTCCATGAAAGCAACATGTCCGACATTTTGACCTGATGTTACGCCATAAAATACAAAGGTGTGGCTCAATGCATCTATCGTTTCTTCATCATATGTTCCAGACCATCTATATTCTCCGCTAGACATATTTTTGAAACTTGCTTCACCATCGTCATTTGTGTCTTCATCGCCGACGTCAACCCACTGCATTCCTACTTTTCTTTCAAGTTGAATAGTTACGTTTGAAAGTTCATAATCTTCCATGTGGGCAAAGAAAAGAATGTCATTGTGGTATCCATCGATATCGTCTGCAATGACTGCATTCTCAATTTGCATGACACCTTCTGGAATTATCGTGGTTTGATTTAGCCAGATATCTGTTTCGTTAAAATTGTCCTCATAGTAATAGTAACCATTGTCATCAATTTCGTAAAGGGCAAATGAAAAATCGTAAGGTGCCTCACATCCATCGTCATCTTCTTCGTAACAATCATCTACAAACCATTCCATTTGAAATGTATCGTTTTCAGTCCAATAAATTTCATAATCGTCACTTTCGCCGCCAACATAGTTTCCATTAGCATCGATTACATCCATGTAGACTTCAACTTCTGCGTAATCAGAAACGTTCGTGTCCACATCAAATGTAAAAATAACTGTATCGTCTTGATTATCTCCATCGGTATCAGACAGCTCATAGCTCCACGATTCAAAGTATTCATTGGATGTTTGATCTGCTACGCTGTATGGTAGTATACTTAGCACAAGGGCAAAAACTGCGGTCAATGCTAAGGCTTGCTTGCTTATTGAATTTCTATTTTGAGACATTAGATACCTCGGAAGTTGAAAACTAATACTACGTATTTAAAGAATCGGTTTATAATTCTGAAACCAGTTTTCTAGTTATTAATGACAAAGAAAATGAAACGAAATAAGCATCTTCCCAAGGTTTGAGATATCCCACATCAATTACATACTGCAAAAATTCTTCCTGCATTTCAAGACCTTTAGAAACTAAATCTTTATCGTCATTATCCATTCCCTTTGCTACAAATTCTATAGGATAGCCTTCTCTGTGTGGCTGATATAACAAATAGTCTGGAATTATAGACCTACCATGTTCTGCTTCACTAACACATAAAGACCATTTTTTCCTTAAAAATGCATTTTCCATAAGTCCGCTTCTAGCTTGTCTAGCTTGCTTGAGTGGTTCAGTTGCAACATCTATTGCCACATCTTCGGGCAAATCAGGTAAGGCCTTTTCCAACTCATTTTCAAATAATTCTTTAGATCTAGACAAATACGCATCTGCGTTTTTACTTAATAATATATTACCAACGCCTCTTGCTTGCAATTCTCTAGCCAACTCATTGCCCTCTAAAGGCGGTTCTTCCGATTTTATAAATTTTTCAATAAAAAAATCTCTTTTTTCATTATTTTCAAGAAGTGCGTGGCCTAAAGCTGAACCTCTCATAGTTAAACAATCTTCTGAATTTTCTTGATCTTCCAACTGTTCTAAGAGCGGTGGCCTTAGATGATCTGGAATTTTCATTTAACTGAACGGGAAGTTATTGATTCGCCTTCTTGCCAACGGGCCATGGCCCAGAGTAAATCTGACAGACGGTTAAGGTAAGCTACGGCCAACGATTCTTCGATACCGCAATTAATTGCGCGTCTTTCAGCTCTTCTTACTACTGTCCTTGAAACATCGAGTAATGCTGAAATTCGATTCTGACCTGGCAATACAAACTCCTTTGGTAATTCGAAGCTTGCTGTAATTTCGTCAATAAAATCTTCTAGGAATTTAATCATTTCTTCGTTTACTTTACTTTTACCTGGTTTTAGTTTATCATGCTTTGAGGGATCAGTAGCTAATTCAGCCATTAAAACATAGAGATCTCTTTCAATATGAATTATTTTATCCTCTAAATCACTTCCTTTCTCACATTCTGTTCGAACCAAACCCAATATCGCTTGAGCCTCATCAACTGTTCCATAAGCTTCAGGAAGTACAGAGTTTTTAGAAACTCTATCGCCGTAAAGTAATCCTGTTTGACCTTCGTCTCCAGCCCTGGTATAAATCTTCATAATTACGATAATATAGTGTGAATTATAAAGCTTGAATTAGTTTTTAGTGTTGATTAAGACTTGTAGTAAGGTTCCCTTATCCTTTGCACGAGCAATGAAATAGTTTGAATTTGAATCAATCAATAGTCTTGCCCATTTCTCAACTTCTTCCAGGTCTGATTTGCCAATGTTTTCATTGCTGCTCTTAGCTTTTGCAGCAATATCTACTAAGGCTTCAAATGGGATTCTACCATATTTTCCAACATATCCTGTAAAATCTTCCCATGAATTATCTACTCCTTTTGCAAATTTCTGAATTGATGGAATTTGTTCAGTCAAATCAACTGAACCATTGCCCTTGATGATATCTATATCAACTCCTGACTTAGCTCTAGAACTAGCTTTCTTAGAAAATCCCCAGTATGCAAGAGCTACTTTTCTTGCTGTTTGTGCAGACATCTATTTTGGATAGTAAGTGCCACTAAATATGTGATTTGATGGTAACAAAGTTTATTTGTAACCTGAACAATAATGAAAACGATGGAAAGGAAAAGTAGCTCGTTTGTGATGATTTTTCTATTTTTATTTTCTATAGTTTCGACAAGTGGATGTCTCGAGGATGAAGTCAGTAACTCGAGCAATGATGATGAATCAAATAATGACAATTACTATGACTACAATGATAATTCAGATAATCAAGATGCTGGACCTTCAAATTTAGATTCTGATAATGATGGTTATGATAATAATAATGATGCATTTCCAAATGATCCTAATGAATGGAAGGATTCTGATGGCGATGGAGTAGGTGATAACGGAGATAAGTTTCCTTATGATGAATGTGCAACAAAAGACATGGATGGTGACGGAAAACCTGATTCAGTTAAAGATAATTGTAGTACCTCTTTAGAAATTGATGATGACATAGATGGTGACGGTTACAATAATACTCTAGAACTAAGTCTTGGCACTAATCCTAGAAGTCCTTCTTCAAAGCCATTGGACTATGATAAGGATGGGATTCCTGACGGGGTTGATACGGACATGGATAATGATGGAATGAATAATACTGTTGACCAATGTCCAAGAGGCACTCCTGACTGGGAAGCTGGAGGCTCTGATGATTGGGATATGGATGGATGTAAAGATAATACTGAAGATGATGATGATGATAATGATGGAATAGAAGATAGATACGATAATTGTGATGAAACTCCTATGAATGAAATTCCTAACGAAGAAGGTTGCTCTGCATCCCAAAGAGACACTGACGGAGATGGAATTGTAGATTTACTAGATATTTGTTGGGGAAATGATTCTACTGGAGACTCTGATGGTGATGGTTTATGTTCAGATGGCGATCAATGTCCGGATGGGCCTTTCCTTTATGGTGAGGAAGTAGATGATAGTGGATGCTCTTACTTTGAGAAACCAATTCCGTGGAATAATGGACCATTTTCCAATTCCTATATGGGTACTGTAGATGATTTCACAGTTCCTCAACCCATTGATGAAAATTTAAATCTTACAAATAATTGGGAATTTAAGAACGAATGGAATGGAAAAAATAATTATGTTTTTGTGATTTACAACCCTCTAAATCCTGATAGTGTAATAACTTGGAATTCCGCAAATCCTGTTGGTCAAGCAACAGAACTAAGCCTGATGTTTGAAAAATCTCCTGATAATGTTCATTACTTCTTTGGTTCCTACCGCGATGGTGGATGGATGGGAGATGTCAGCTACATGTCTGGAAGAGTTAATGCAGCTCTAGCTGGTATGAGTGAGGAAGATAGAGAACATTGGAGTGATAGAGTTCATTACATAGCAATGGACGCAAATTTCCTTGATGGAAGTATTGCTGATTTCATAGAAGAGAAAGAATCGCCTGCATGGTTTTGCATAGATAGGTTACAACGCTGGCAAGAAGTAGGAAGTTTCTGGGATTTGAATTTTAATCAGAATTTTAGTTGGTATAGATTTCACTTTATTGCAAACGAACCAATTTATCTAAATTTTGAATTTGGTTTAGAAAGAGAATTGGCTGCGATGGAATATCACACTAGTACTCCATGCCACGAAAGGAATTTTGCTCCTCAGAATTGTATCAAAGGTGAATCTGTAACCATTTTTGAATGGAATCAAGGGGAATCCAATACACATGGCGGTGGATGGGGAGGAGGCACAAGCGTACGTAACGTAGAAATGCCAGATAATCTAGAGCAGTTTGATTCATTTGCTGTTTACACTTACGAGGCCTGTCAAGATCACAAAGGATGTAATGAATGGGATTTCATAGGATATCTAAATGCTTACAGTTCTGAATGTTCTTTAACTGAATTTACAATTTATGAAGAATGTATCGGTGAAGTATTATCCGAATACGCAACTCAGGAATTATGTGAAGCTGCTGGACACCGCTGGGATGCTGGAGACGAAGATACTTCAGCTAGGTGTGAAGGGAAATGGAATAGAGTTTGGAAAGCTGAGATCGGAAGATACATAACTGCGTATAATAGAGAAGGAAGATATATCTCAGATGTTAGTCCAATGCTGGGAGTTCTCAAAAATGAAGATATTAATGAATTTAATTATTGGCAGCCAAATGCATATGGTCTTACTGTAAAATTATTTTTCTGGAATGAAAATAAAGAATACACTCCAGTAGGTGCAGAGTATTTAGCCGGAGCAACAAGAAAGTTTAACTTAGAATACAATGATATTTTTGGAAGTGAAAATCCGTTTGAATACGATGTTTCTGAAAGTACAGAGAGAGTTGAAATTGTGACATTTTTTACGGGACATGGCCACAGCAGTACTGATGAAAACTGTGCTGAATTCTGTAACCATCAGCACGAGTTTACTGTGAATGGAGATACTTTAGGCTTACTTGAACATCCAAATGGAGGCACTCCTTACGGCTGCTATGATCGAGTAAACGAGGGCGTATCAGCTAACCAATATGGAACATGGGTATACGGAAGAGCTGGATGGTGTCCTGGACAAGATGTTGAATACAATAGAATTGACATTACCAGTGAATCAAATGTGGGAACTAATGAATTAAGTTATAGAGGATTATACCAAGGTGACGAATATAATCCAACTGTAAACGATCCTGACGGTTACTTACCAGAAATTAAATTACGCATGTGGATTATCACTTACGAAGCTCAATAGCTATCTATTTCTGTTCTAAAATACTTGTAGAAACACCACATAGCTACTGCTCCAAGAAGATGCCATATTGCATGGCCTTGGACTAATGAATCTGGATCACACAAGACGCCATCAGTTTTACTTGGTTGCCAAATTATTGTAGCAAGACCGTATGCTGCAAATCCAGCCCAAAAATAAGGCGTATGAGTTCTTTCTAGCTTGATATCTTCAATTCTATACAAGAAATAAGCTAGAGCTGCCCAAAGTAAAATTCCTTCAATTTCATCTATGACAAAGTCAATCGGTGTTTTGTTTGGTGAAGTGTAGAGATACAAAAACATAATAATTGAAGTAGGGACTAAGAAAATGATATGAGGTTGTTTCTGATATTTTAGCGCTAATTCTTGTGATAGCCAAATACCGATTAAAGCTCCCCAAAGGAATGTAAGTAGGCTGTATTGCCATAGTAATATTGCGAAAATAAAATTTGAAATCAAGTAATAAGAAATAAATTCTGTCTCCGTCCACCTTAGGAATCTAGAGAAATTATAGAAAACTGGCATAGAAATATACATTATCATTCCAGTTACATCTAACCAACCTCCCCATCCTGTGTTAAAGCCATGCATAGCAAAACTACCCATTCCAACGGCTACGCATGAGATAGCATACATAATGAGAAACCAACTTCTATTCGAAAGTGATGGCTTACCGTCTAGAGGATCATATTGAGCTAACCAAAGAATGTACATTCCAACAAAAACAAATGCTAAATTAGAAATTGTATTTGTAGGTTCACGAATCCAAGAGTCTCTTACTCTCTCACAATAACCTGAAGCTGTTGTATTAGACCAGTTGGAATCGTTTAATAGATATGCTAGTGCATAAATTACAAAAATAACGCTGATAACAAAAAGTACTGAGAAGAATTCTTTTCTATCTTCAATATATTTTTTATCAATCAAGCTATCTTCATTTTCCTAACATATCCACATTCTCTACATTCATAATCTGGATATAGATCAGGATTATTAGGAGAAGCTCCATGCCAATGGAAGCAATATTTCCCACATTTAACACAATACGAATTTTGTTTGTACCCTGAGTATTGATGCGGCCTTTGTACTACCTGTGCGATTGCGCCTTGAGGAATACCCATTGCTACAACCTGTGGAATGCCTGCCTCAGCAGCTGGCTCAGGATCAGCTTCTACTTCATTACCAGAGGAGAAAGCGACCATATCTTCAACTAAGTTAGATTGAAATGCACCGTCACCATCTACACAAGCTAGTTTTGACATAGCACCATTCATCCATTGTTCTGCAGGATCTTCAAAATCTACGTCACAATCAACTCTGTCATGAATTCTAGAGCCACCCATGTCTTCCATGGTTTTATCCCAATCTTTTCCAGATTGACAGAATAAATCATAACCTGTATCTCCAAGTGCACAAATTGAAAAATGAGTGTTGGTCAATATTTTACCTACGCCTACCGCAGCTTCGTATAGTTCCTCTGCATTGTCAGGCATTTCACCCTCACCCCAAGTAGAACACACAATCATCACTCTGGACATTCCTGACATTGAATTAATATCAAAGCCATCCATGTCATGAACTGTAGGAGTCAAACCATACTTTGTAGCTTCTTTCTGCCATTTCTCAGCTAAGCCTTCAGAATTTCCGCTTTGTGAGCCATACAATATGTGTAGATCACGGTTTCCTTCTGTTGCAAATGTTTTTACATCAACTTCAGACATTACTTATTATTCAAAACTAATAGTAATAAAGGTATTGCACGGGACTAACTTTTGTCACTAGTTAGTGCCTAATATACGTACTTTGTGCTTAGATTTTTAGGCACTAAAGTAGCTTCCTTATATACTAATAAGATTATAGTTTAGATATGAGAAGAAGACACATGGTATCTTTCACACATGACAAACTAACCCTTTGTGGACACAGTGCCACCGAGCAAGAGTTCAGGAGAATGAAAATGTTTGTGGATAAAGATGTAACATGTAAAAGATGTTTAAATCTTTACCAGGCATATCTGGACAAAAATGAGATCAAAATTGAATCTAACACACACCTTTTGAAAGCTAAAGCCTAACTTTAGAGTTAAGCTGCAGTTTTTAGGCACTACTAGGTGGCTGCCTGCGTCCTGTAGCCATCTAGTATGCCAACCTAGTATTATGAGAAAAAGACATCTACCTTCAATTGATCTGCACTGCGTTACTATGTGCGGACATAATACAACTGAACAAGAATTTTTAACAATAAAGTCAACAAGATTTGATAGTGTGACTTGTAAACGCTGCCTAAGGCTTTACGATATCTACATCAACAAGAAAAAAAAATAGGCTACTAGATCATCCGTTCGATATATATAGCAATGAACAGATAATCATTCGCCCAAAATTAAAGTGGGCACAGTTCTGTCGACCTTCTCGCGTCAGTTGACATTGCTGCACCCGGGGTGGATTTGGGGCCTGATCCTAAGATCAGGTTCCTCATCCGGCGTACAAGTTTTGTTTCCCGTAACATCTTACTTGTTTCCTGGCTTGCGTGCTTAGATTGTTTCCCCTTAGGTTTTAAATTGTTTCCTTCTTTTCCCGTAAAATTTGTTTCCTCCGGTGTCCCGGTTGTTTCCCGTTTTACATTCTAAGATTGTTTCCCCTTAGTTTCCCAAGTTGTTTCCTTCTAGGCGTATTCCCACTACCCTTGAGTTGGCTTCATACCCCGAGAGATATGTTTCCCAGATTGCGGGAACTTAGAATACGCAGGGGGTGTATATACTGCTTATCAGATACACTTAAATATGATGAGCGCAAAAACATAAATTTAACTAAATTGGACGTGTTTTTTTACTAACTTTTTATATTTTTGCGTTAGCCATCTTACAGACTTCATCAAAATGAATTTTTTCAACGGGCTGAACTGATAATCTCTGGCCTCTCTTGATTACTAGCATCCCATCTAAGCTGTCATTTTCCTTCAATTGATCTAGAGAAACTATTTCATCAAACTTAGAAACTGGCTCCATATCTACCAAGAACCATCTAGGAACCTCTTCTGTGGCTTTAGGGTCGTAATATTTTGATTTCTTATCGAACTGAGTGAAGTCAGGATAAGATTCCTTGCAGATCCTGGCTATACCTGCAATATGAGGTGGTTTGGTATTGGAATGATAGTACAAAACTAAATCTCCTATCTTCATTTTATCTCTCATGAAGTTTCGAGCTTGATAATTACGTACTCCATCCCAGTAAGTACTTCCGTCTTTGATTAACTCATCGAATGAGTAAACGTGTGGCTCACTTTTCATTAACCAGTAATTTGTCATTACTTAGCTAATTCAGCTG
>JAPOKN010000045.1 GCA_029977605.1 Methanobacteriota archaeon | reverse complement strand
TGGTGCCGGGGGCGGGGTTCGAACCCGCGGCCTTCGGATGTCCCAGGCATAGCCGGAACTATTTTTACCCTATGAGTCCGACGCTCTACCAGGCTGAGCCACCCCGGCTCCGAGCATGTTGAATCACTAGGGGTTTTAAGTTTAAGTTCGGTGATTCTTTATATCAAGCCCTTAATCACGCTAAAGGATGGGTGTTACTGATTCTAGTAAAAAACAAGCGAAAACAGGGAATTATAACCCAGTTGAGCTAGAGAAAGAAGTAGCAGACAGGTGGAAAAGCGACAAAACTTTTGAGAACAGTATAGAGAATAGACGCTCATCGAAACCATTTACATTTCTTGAAGGTCCTCCTACAGCTAACGGTAAGCCAGGAATTCATCACGTTCTTTCCAGATTGTTCAAAGACATGGTTTGTAGATGGAAAACTATGGAAGGTCACCTGGTAGAAAGAAAAGGTGGTTGGGATACTCATGGTCTGCCTGTAGAAATCGAAGTTCAGAAGCAACTGAATTTAATGTCAAATGAAGAGATTGAAGCTTATGGTATGGAAGCTTTCAATCAGAAATGTAAGGAAAGTGTTTGGACTTATGAAGAAGCTTGGCGTGAAATGAGTGAAAGGATGGCTTTCTGGGTGGATATGGATAATCCGTATGTTACTTTACATGATGAATATATTGAATCTGCTTGGTGGTCTCTAAAGCAAATGCATGACAAAGATCTTCTTTTCCGAGGTCACAAAGTATTACCTTATTGCCCGCAAACTGGGACAAGTTATTCAACACATGAAGTTTCTCTTGGCTACAAGGAAGTAGCCGAGCCTGCAGTTTATGTCAAATTTAAGCTAAAAGATTCAGAAGGGTCAATTGTTGCTTGGACGACGACACCTTGGACATTGCCTGGAAATGTTGGTCTCGCAGTTGGTCCAGATGTCACATATTGTAGAGTGAAAGTAACCTCAAAGCCTTCTGAAAGTTGGGAGGGTCGAGGTGGCGCAGAAGTAGGTGAAGAATTAATCTTAGCTAAGGATTTGATGCCTGAAGTATTGCGTCATCACGCAGAAGTTATTGAAGAATTTCAGGGAAGTAAATTAGTGGGTCAAGCCTATGAACCTCTTTTTCCAGGAGCAATAGATAAGGGCGATTCAGATACAGCTTGGACAGTAGTCGCAGCAGATTTTGTCACAACTACAGATGGAACAGGTATAGTTCATACGGCTGTAATGTATGGAGAGGACGATTATCAGTTGGGTATGGAAGTTGGTTTTCCAGCTCAACATACAGTAGGTATGGATGGAAAATTTATCAAAGGAACTCATGAGATATTGGATGGAAATTACGTAAAAGATTGTGATTCCAAGATTATTGATTTATTAGATGGAGAGAATAAGCTCTACAGAGAGCATATTTACACTCACGATTATCCACATTGTTGGCGAACAGATCATCCATTGTTGTACTATGCAATGGATAGTTGGTTCGTAAGAATGACTGCAGTTAAAGACAAAATAATCGATTACAATTCACAAGTTGAATGGGCTCCAGAATGGACAGGCACAGGCCGCGTCGGAGAATGGCTAAGAAATATCAAGGATTGGGCCATAAGTCGAGAAAGGTACTGGGGAACGCCATTACCTGTTTGGATATGTGAATCATGCGGACATCAGCATTGTATAGGAAGTATTGATGAAATGAATTCATTAAAAACAGAGGATTCACCAACTCCTAAAGAGCTTCACAGGCCGTATGTAGATGATGTAAAATTATGCTGTACAGCAGAAGGTTGTAGTGGAGAAATGGTCCGTGAACCTTATGTTATGGATTGTTGGTTTGATTCAGGTTGCGCTTCATTTGCACAGTGGCATTATCCTTTTGAAAATAAAGAAAAATTTGAAAATAGTTTCCCTGTAGATTATATTTGTGAAGCTGTAGATCAAACTAGAGGTTGGTTTTATTCCTTACTTGCAGTATCTACTACAGTTTTCGATAATATATCATACAGAAGGTGCTTATCTTTAGGCCATATTTTAGATAATGAAGGTAAGAAAATGAGTAAGTCTCGAGGAAACGTAGTCAATCCTTGGGATCATTTCAACAAAGAAGGTACAGATGCCATAAGATGGTACATGACTTCACAAAGCGCACCCTGGAATCCAATGAATTTTGATCCAAATGGGGTACGAGAAACTTATGCTAAAATGTTCTTAACGTTATGGAATGTTCATAAATTCCATTTAGATTATGCCATTCTCGATAATTTTGATTACAGTAAAGATTTCATTCCGGTTGATAAAAGAAATGCGTTAGATAGATGGATTCTTTCTAGAGTTTCTTCTGTTGCTAAAAACTATCATGACCAATATGTCTCATGGGAATTCCATAAAGCTGCAAGAGAATTAGAAAATTTTGTAATTAATGATCTTTCAAATTGGTATGTTCGCCGTTCAAGAAGAAGATTATGGGATGAGGCTGAGAGCCATGATAAAAGAGCATGTCAATTTACACTTCATGAAGTTTTATTGACAGTCAGTAAACTTATGGCACCCATAGCTCCGTTTATGCCAGATAAAATTCATTTTGATTTAACAGGCACTTCAGTTCATACAGCAGATTGGCCTCTTGGTTCAGATTTAGTTGATAAAAATCTGCCACCTCAAGATTTAGGATTAGAAAAGGAAATGTCAATTGTTAGAATGCTTGCTGAAACAGGTCGTAAAATTCGTGTTGAAGCCAAACGTAGACAAAGATTACCTTGTAAAGAAGGTTGGATTGTTGGAGGTCCTGACCTCAGAGAATTCCATTCGATTATAGCTGAAGAATTGAATGTTGAAAATTTAACAACTGAAAGTAACTTAGATCGCTTCCAAAAGATAGAGGTTTTACCAAATCATAAAGTTTTAGGCGCAAAGTGCAGAGCAGATTTGCCAAAAGTTCTTTCTGAATTATCACAATTAGACCCAGATTCACTTCTTTCAGATATTGAAAAAGGTACAGCTAAATTAGCAGGATTTGAGATTACATCGGAAGATATTAACATCAAGCGTGTGGAAAAAGAAGGCTATGCAGCTTCAACGTTTGAAGTAGAGGAGACAGGAGATATTTCTCTTGTACTTGATGTAGAAATTACTGATGATTTAGTGTCAAAGGGATTAGCAAGAGAGATAACTAGACGTATTCAATCTAAAAGGAAAGAGTTGGATTTAGATTTAGAAGCTTCAATATCATTAAAAGTTTGGTTAGAAAAAGATTCACCAAAATTAAATGAAGATGATTGGCAATATATCATATCTGAAACTAGATCGAAACCGTCTGAACTAATTATAGGAAATCCAGAAAAAGATTTAGATAATTTCCAAGTTGAAAATAATAAAATATATTTTAAAGTTAATTAATCAACTACTTTAAACACATTTTTCTTTTTCTTCTCTGTAGGTTTAAATTTTGGAACTTTCTTTTTATCGTCAACTACCTTGAATGTATTCTTACCTTCAGTAGGTTTGAATTTAGGGACATTATCTTTCTTTATTGAGGGGATATCTTCAGTCATCTTGAATGTAGGAGCACTTCCGAAATTTGATTCGCTTCCTCCCATAACTTTGACACCACCTCCTGCTCCAGAACCAATTGACATTGAAGCTACGCTTCCGGAGGTATTACCTAACATACTATCAGTATCCAATTCGTTCAGTTCCATAGATCCTGAGGTGTTAGCAGAATCGGTAGCTGTTTGGTTGCTTGAAGGTCCTTTTTCAACTCCTGCAGAGTTCATTTCTTTTATCGCATCTGCTGCAGCATCTTTCACTTCTTTAGAACCATCTCCAGTCATTATTAATGCACGATCCATTACTTCTGCAGGCATTTCCCATGATACGCCTTTAGCTATAGATGCTAGGCCTGTAATTGCAGTAGCTCTAACTCTGGAATCTTTGTTTGAAGCTTCTTTTAAGATAGAATTCACTACATCAGTAAATTCTTGATAAGATAGTGAATTAGCTTTAGACCAGAATTTTTTTGCAGCAAAGATATCACTAGATTGCACTGCTTTTAAGAATGAAGCATTTTTATTTGCGTTAACAGCTTTAAACTTGACAGCTTTCTTCTGTGAAGAAACTTTTCTAACAACTTTTCGCATTGGCTTATTTTTTCTAATAGTGGCTTTTTTTCCAGCTAATTCCCTTACTTTGAATCCACTTGAGCTCTTCTTTACAGGAGCGCTTGGAATAGGCCGGCCTTTTCTTTTTGCAGCAATCGCAGCACCACTTTCGACTTCTAAACCAACAGGAGGTTTGAAGAAATCTTCAGACTTAGTTTCTTTTTTATTATCATTAATAACTTGGTTTGCGGTTCCAAATTCAGCTACGAAATCATAGGTATCCTCTAAAAAATCATCTGATGTAATATTTACATTTGCTTCTAGTAATTCCTTTTCTAAATTTTCCTTTCCTACTGAAATAATAAACATGAATCCATTAATATTAAAATAGTTTGAAATGAATTCAGATATTTTTGTAAATGAACCAGATACAGCCCTTTCAATTCCCTGCAGAGTAATTACGAGAGGTTTTTTCTGTATACAAATCGCGGCTAATTTTTTCATGGATGAGTCAAATTGATGAATCATTTCAACTCTATTTTCACTTGAAAGATTAGCAGATAGAATTACGGGAGCACTTTCGTTAATTCTGTTCACTAAATCCGAGGTAGTTCCATTACTTCCAGCATTCCCTTTTAATTCTGTAACTATTTGCTGAACAAGCGGTAAACATAAATCATTCTCAGATAAATACCGCCTTGCATTAAATTCAATAATATTTAATCCAACTGCTTGAAGATCGTTTTCAATTTCAGTAATCGCAGACTTTCTTTCTCCTAAAGTTCCCCCATATAATGCTACCAATGAAGGCGGATTTGCCTTACCAGCTTGTGAGATTATTTTTGCTGTGGTTGCAGTAGACATTATTAATTTCCTAAACTTTGGCTAACAATTTTACAATGAAGCTCTCTTTAAAGGTTCTCTACATGGGTTCTGAACTGCGGGGGTCGCATAGCCTGGCCAATTGCGCCGGACTTAAGATCCGGTCCTTAGTGGTACGAGGGTTCGAATCCCTCCCCCCGCACCATCTAAATATTTGTAATTAGAACGTTTACTCTCCAGAGGAATATTGTAATTGCTATAATTGCAAAGACTTGCCAGTTATTTCTAATGGCTTCTGTCCAGCTTATTTTTCTTGATTCTAATAAAGGTTCAATTATTGTAAATAGTCCTAAGAAAAGAATTGAAGTACAGATTAAAATTAGATAAAATGCAACTCCAGGGCTAAAGGTAAACGTTTCAGAGTAAATATTTCCTTCATTGTCAGACCCTACGCAGTTTCCGTCACCCCATATAATTGGCGAAGACATCCAGCAGCCACTTCCACCTGATTGTTTAGAATCAATTAAAGGCTCATCAGCTTCCAATGCATTATCAATTAGTGCAGTAAATATCAACAAACTTGACATAGTAACTATCAGTGTCAATGAAAATACAATAGCTATAATTCGCCGGTATTTTTCAGCACGAAATGCAAGCAAGATTAGCATGAAGCAAAATATGATCGAAATAGATAGAATACTATCTATTGTATCAAATAATGAAGCTCGGTAATTACAATTATGAATTTTATCAATATCGCTAGTACATTCTGAGCTAGTATATCCTAAAAAATTAGTTCCGTTTTCAACTAATGGATAGTTATGTTCTAGAATAAATGAATAATGCTCGATTTCGAAATCTCTCTCAGATCCATCATTATTAGTTCGAGTTCCATTAACATTTAACCATGAAAATTCGGGAATAAAAATAAAAGAGATTATACAAATTAAAGCCATCAACTGAATGTTATTATTAGCTTCAGCATTTAGTTCAGCAAATGAGAAGCTTAGTCTACTCCGTTGCTTATCCTTTTGTATATTCACCTCACGATTTTTACCCAGTTCATCATAGTCTATTGCCTCGGAAATAGTATCATCGCCACTAATTTGTTTATAATTCTCAGCACTTAATTCGTCTTTGTCCGTTAGTAAGGCACTAATTCTATCTCTTTCCCAGTATATTGCCGTTGAGAAAAGTGAAACTACAGCAAAAATTATGTACTGACCAATGTTAATTTTAGCCAATCTTTCCAAATAATCCACTTCTTCTTTAGTAATTTCAGAATCTATACATCCATCCTCATCAATATCTTTCCCGCTGGCATCTTCCTCAGGGCACTTATCTTTGTCATTTGGAATGCCGTCGTTATCTTCGTCAGAATATGATAAATTTTCATCTATTCCATCGTCAGAATAAATAGGGTAAATAGCAATTAAAAAGAAAGCGAAAATGATAGCTATTAGTGGTGCAATTTTCATTTAAATTTCGCATACGACAGCACGGTGTCTGTTTTTTGCGACCCATTTATAGACATAATCCATAATATTCATAGTTAACGGCAAGTGTGCTAAAGCCCAAATTGGCCACGCCCACCATATCTTTCGGCAAAGAAATACAATACCTCTAGCACCCCCATATACCTTTCGATCATCGCCGATTATTTTCATTTCAGGTAAGTCGTCTCCATCATTAATGCCTAGAATTTTCATTACAGTTTCATCCTGAAGAGGTTTTATTTTGCAATTCCTTTTTTCAAGGCTTTTTTCAAAATTACTTACGCTACTTTTACAAAAGGAGCAAATTCCATCATAGAGAATCCATGTCGTAGCCATCAGAAAGAGAAAGTCGGCATGTACCAATAAGCGATTGCCAGAGTAATAATTCCTCCAACAATTCCAAAGTATGCTGCCTTGTTCCATACAATTATTTTTGACCCGTCTAAAGGTTGAACTGGTATCATGTTAAATCCCGCTAAAATTAGGTTGATAATAATTAGAAATCGTGCGAGTTCTCCAACTATCCAAATGTCTATATTTGCAGTGAAAATGTAAAAAGGAAAGGCTACTATTGCAATTGCTATGTTTGTTAACGGCCCTACAGCTGCAATAATTCCATGCTGTCTATTGGTAATGTTTCCAGACACCATTACAGCACCTGGTGCTGCCAAGAGAAAACCAAAGACAGACATCATTAATGCGAAATACAAACCGTTCTTGTTTCCTCTATATTCAGCCCAACAGCCGTATTGCTGTGCCATCCATTTATGTGCCAATTCGTGCAGTAAAAATCCAGTCATCACTGCAGCAAACGCCAGAGGTAGTTCAGTTAATAGAATACTTGGCTCATTCATAACTGGAACTAATCCGTTACTAAGAGCTAGTGTGAAGGCAATAGTCAATATTCCTATTGATTCTTTTAGTTGTTCCTTTTCATAGTTTGAGAACGACATTTTAGACGTCGGTCTTCTATTAATTTGAATAGGATCACCCCACCCATCAGATACTACATACTTGATCTGATAATTTTGATTAGTCCTCGAGGGGCCTTTCCACATTACAGAATCAATACAATGCGTATTAAGATAGTTGTGCAACTAATTCTTTAAAGTGCATTATAGTAAGAGTAATGTGAGTGAAATAGATTCTCTGAAACAAAGAATAAATGAGCTTGAAACGTTGTTAGAAAAGGAAAGAGAATCACATAAACTAAATCTTGAGAAAGTAAAGACTGAAAATTATGATGCTTTAGAAGCTTCTCAAACCAGATATCAGGGAGAGTTAGCAATTCAGAGAGAAAATTTTCAGAGGCAGATAGAAAAGTTAAAATCTCAACTACAATCATTCCAAGTATAGAATACTACAATAACATTAAATCCTAGCTTTGTAAGATGTAAATTAGCTCCCGTGGTGTAGTCCGGCCCATCATCTCGGCCTTTCGAGCCGAATACCCGGGTTCAAATCCCGGCGGGAGCACCATCTTTTTCCAAAAAATTAAATTGTTAGACCACTTCATATACGGGCTTTCTAATGTATAAAAGCATGGAATCGGCTAATCTCAATAAACCAATGGGAATTGCGATGTTTGGAGGTGTAGTAGTTTCCTTTGCTCCAATATTGTATGCACTATCAGATGCTAATCCCTTAACTGGCGCTTTTTTCAGAATGG
>JAPOKN010000015.1 GCA_029977605.1 Methanobacteriota archaeon | reverse complement strand
TACATTAGGCTATCATCTGACATTCGAAATCGAAAGCGAAACTAGTGCAGTCAATCCGACAATTCTAGTAAAGAAATTAATATACTCATAGTGTGCTTTGAAAGGAAAAACTTCGGTTGATCCTGCCGAAGGCTACTGCTATTGGAGTTCGATTAAGCCATGCGAGTCTAAGGGGTACTTGTACCCCTGGCATAATGCTCAGTAACACGTGGATAATCTACCCTTAGGTGGGGCATAAACCCGGGAAACTGGGGCTAATTCCCCATAGATACAGAAGGCTGGAATGCCTCTGTATTAAAAGCTCCGGCGCCTAAGGATGAGTCTGCGACCTATCAGGTAGTAGTCAGGGTCACGACCTGACTAGCCAACGACGGGTACGGGGTGTGAGAGCACTTGCCCGGAGATGGTTTCTGAGACACGAAACCAGGCCCTACGGGGCGCAGCAGGCGCGAAAACTTCGCAATGCGGGAAACCGTGACGAGGGAACTCCAAGTGTCTATGCAATGCATAGACTGTTTTTCAGCCTAAAAAGCTGTTAGAGTAAGGGGTGGGTAAGACCGGTGCCAGCCGCCGCGGTAACACCGGCACCCCGAGTGGTAGCCACTATTATTGGGCCTAAAGCGTTCGTAGCCGGTTTAGTAAATTCTTGGGTAAATCGTACAGCTTAACTGTGCGGATTCCGGGGACACTACTAGACTTGAGACCGGGAGAGATTAGAGGTACTTGCAGGGGAGCGGTGAAATGTTGTAATCCTGCAGGGACCACCAGTGGCGAAGGCGTCTAATCATAACGGCTCTGACGGTGAGGAACGAAACCCTGGGGCGCAAACGGGATTAGATACCCCGGTAGTCCAGGGCGTAAACGCTGCTGACTTGGTGTTGGAGATCCTACGAGGGTGTCCAGTGCTGGCGCGAAGGTATTAAGTCAGCCGCCTGGGGAGTACGGTCGCAAGACTGAAACTTAAAGGAATTGGCGGGGGAGCACTGCAACGTGTGGAGCGTGCGGTTTAATTGGATTCAACGCCGGAAAACTCACCGGGGGCGACGGTTACATGAAGGCCAAGCTGATGACTTTGCCTGATTTTCCGAGAGGTGGTGCATGGCCGCCGTCAGTTCGTACCGTAAGGCGTTCTGTTAAGTCAGATAACGAACGAGACCTCCGTCACCATTTGCTATCTTCTTCTCCGGAAGGGGAGCACTATGGTGGTACCGCCGCTGTTAAAGCGGAGGAAGGAGGGGGCAACGGTAGGTCAGTATGCCCCGAATCTCCCGGGCTACACGCGCGCTACAAAGGGCAGGACAATGGGCTTCGACACCGAAAGGTGAAGGCAATCCTGAAACCTGCTCGTAATTCGGATTGAGGGCTGCAATTCGCCCTCATGAAGCTGGAATACGTAGTAATCGCGGGTCAACATCCCGCGGTGAATATGCCCCTGCTCCTTGCACACACCGCCCGTCAAACCACCTTAGTTGGGTCTGGACGAGGGTTTGTCTTCTGACACGCTCGAATCTGGGTTCAGCGAGGAGGGTTAAGTCGTAACAAGGTATCCGTAGGGGAACCTGCGGATGGATCACCTCCTAAGAAATAAGGGTTGGCTGCCTAGCGCTAAATTGATTCCGAATGTCTACTCCATCTTCTTTTAGTCTATGCTATTGTAGAAATGTGTTATACTTCCGTGAAGGCTGGAATTACTTATTGGAATTGTATTTCTGGATTCTTATCGGAGCTCTTCTATTAGTTTCACTGACTATTTATTTTGCTAGACCTCCTCCTAGTAATACTAACAAATATAATTATGACACTCTCGATGGTCAAATACGTAATAGTTTAGGTCCTGAACCTCCTCATATCGTTGACAAAGAAAAAAAACAAAATGATGAAGAAAATAAAGAACCTGAAGAAGAGATTACAAAAGATGAAATTATAAAAATACAAAAAAGACGTTGGGCCCTTGGTTTCGTTATTCTGGGATCTTCATTCACCATGTTTGGTGCTTTTTTACTATTTGTTTCTAAATATGATTTTACAAACTTCCTGGGTTCCTGTATGATGTATGTTGGAATTATATCTCTGTTCAAAGGTGTAACCATTGAATTACAAAAGGATGGAAACTTGAATTCGTTTTTTTCTTCAGTATTTTTTATTTTGATATTTTTTATAAACTTTCTGTTGTTGACAGATCTACTCAACGTTATTGGTATTTCACCATGGTCTGTAAGATCTAGCATTGGTAAATTAGGTGATTTAACATTAGTATACTTATTACCTTATGTAATTTGGAAATTAGTACCTACATTCGATAATGTGGAGAAAAGTTACGAAGACAGATTTTTTTATTTGAAAACTCGTAATGCGATTCTATTCTCAATTTTTAACTACACGCTTTTAATCTTAACATCACTTGAATTTATGCTAATGCCGATTCTAAACCAATATTTGAGCAGTGGATTTCAAATAAGTCTTTATCTGGTAATGTATTCAATAACTATCAATTTATTTGGATATAGAAATGAGGTGAACTCAGTTCACGACTTTTTGGATTTGTTTGAGAGTAGTTCTGATAAAAATAGCGAGGAGGTTGAAAAATGAAAGCTCTTGCCAACATATCATTATTCATTCTAATTCTACTAATTCTACCAGAGGATGGCTTTTTGGGAAATCATAGGTATGAAACGTGTAAGGATGATGATAAAGAACAGTGGAACGAAATACTTTGGGTAGCTCACAAAGATCATTACTATATTTGTAAAATTGGGTATGTAAATGGAAACGTTAACTTGGGATGGACGTTGGACCTTCACTATGATTCGCATACTAAAATAGCGGACGTTGAAAGTTCAATATTATCTGTTACTATACTTAACACGGCTAATGTTAATGCATTCATTAAAGGTGAAAGCTATGGAGTCAGTAACGCAAGGCTTGCATCGGAAGTCTTTACCTTCAGAGACCCTGGTTCATCATTGAACGCATATAGTGTTCAAGATGTAGACCTAGCTGGCGATAATTACTATCTAGTAATTAATTTTGGACATAGGAATACATTCGAAAGAGAAGATGTAGATGCAAAGCCTGCATACTACGACATTTTCAAAGGTTGGCGTGGCGACGATACTTACATCTCAAGTACAGTCGATATAGATTATTATAATAGTAATTTACAAGCAACATCATAAAAAGGTGTTCTATTACAGGATATTGTGAGCTCGGAATCTCTTGAGAAATATGAATTCAAACAATCACTTGAAAGAATCAGAAATTACAAGGGTCATGCAACTGAATTAGTAAGTCTCTATATTCCTCCAGAAAGGAAAATTTATGATGTCCAATCTTACTTAAGAAATGAATCTTCACAATCTGCAAATATTAAATCTAAATCTACGAGAAAAAATGTTAGTGCTGCAATCGAATCAATCACGTCAAGACTAAAACTTTTCAAAGAGCTACCCGAAAACGGAGTGGTTTTCTTTGTAGGTCATGTCTCCAAGGGAGGAAACCAAACAACAATGGTTCAGGAAGTAATAGTTCCACCAGAACAATTACCTACATTTCTATACAGATGTGATTCCAGCTTCTTTTTAGAACCTCTAGAGGGATTAGGAGAGGTCAAAGCACAATTTGGTTTAATAGTCATAGATCGTTCAGAGGCTGCTCTTGGAATGCTTCGGGGTGCCAATATCAAAACTCTAAAACATATGTACTCACAAGTTCCGTCGAAACACGGCAAAGGCGGGCAATCAAAACAAAGATTTGAAAGACTTATTGAAGAGGCAGCTCATGAATGGTACAAGAAAGTGGCCCATTCTGCAACAGAATGTTTTCTTGGAAATAACGTTGAAGGCCTCCTTATTGGCGGACCTGGAGCTACGAAAGATTATTTCATTAAAAGAGAATATTTGAATCATGAACTACAAAAGATAATAATTGATTCTTTTGATACAGGATACACTGATGAAAGTGGTTTGAGAGAAATTGTTACCAGAGGAGCTGGCCGTTTATCTGAAGTACAATTAGTTAAAGAAAAGAACCTAATGAATCAATTCATGAAAGAAGTTTTATCGACAAAGGGAAATTTAGCTACTTACGGTCAAAAGCAAATTGAAATGGCACTGGAAATGGGCGCTGTAGATCATTTATTGGTTTCTGAAGGTTTTGAAAAGATGCCTAATGTAGAGCAAGGTACCGTAAAAAGACTAGGTGAAATGGCTGAGAAAAGCAAAGCTACAGTAACTATTATATCTACTGATAGTGAGGAAGGAATATCTCTGCAGAAGGCTTTTGGCGGTTTAGCTGCAATGTTGAGATATCCAATAAGTTAAACATGTTACATACTCGAAAATGTGGTGAAATAAGCGAAGAAGATTTTGGTTCCGAGCAAACCCTTGTCGGTTGGTTGCAAGATACTAGAAATTTGGGAGGAATAGCCTTCTTACAACTGAGAGATATTACTGGTGTTATTCAGTTAACTCTTCTAAAAAAGAAATTAGGAGATAATTTCAAGCCTTGGGCAAGTATAAACAGGGAATCAATTGTTCAAGTTACTGGTATAGTCAAGGAGAATAAAGAAGCTCCAGGAGGCGTCGAAATGCTCCCAGAAAAGATAGAAGTATTGAATAATGCTGAAACTCCACTACCTTTAGGTGTTATAGATAAGATAGATAGTGAGATAGAAACAAGACTAAACGCTAGATATCTAGATTTAAGAAAAAAAGAAATATCGGCAAATTTCCAAATTAGAGCAGCAGTGTCCGGTGCCGTGCATGAACATCTTCGTAAAGAAAAATTTCTCGAAGTGCATACGCCCAAAATTATTGCTTCTGCAACAGAAGGTGGAACCTCCTTGTTTGAAATGAAATATTTCGATAAAACAGCTTATTTAGCTCAATCTCCGCAACTTTACAAACAAATGCTGATGAGTGGTGGTTTGGAAAGAGTTTACGAAGTAGGACCTGCATTTAGAGCTGAAGAACACAACACGCCAAGACACTTGAACGAGTTTATTTCTATAGATATTGAGATGTCCTTTGCTGATGATGATGTTGTAATGGGCGTAATGGAAAGATTAATAGATAGTGCAGCAAAAGCTGTTGCAAAGGAGACAGAGGCCTTAGAAACGCTCGGAATGAAGCCTATTGAGCTTGAACTGCCTCTACCAAGAATAACCTACGATGAGGCTGTAGAGATGTCTAACGGCAAGGTTGAATGGGGTGAAGATTTATCTATGGAAGCAACAAGAGAGATAGCTCGTCAGATGAACGGATTTTATTTCATAACCAAATGGCCTTTATCCCTCAAACCATTCTACATATTGCCTGATGACAATCCAAAATATAGTCGCGGTTTTGATTTTATGTTTAATGAAGTTGAAATGACATCTGGCGGACAAAGAGTACACGATGTTAATATGTTGCGTGAAAGATTAAAAGAACAGGGACTTGATCCTGAAGATTTTAATCACTATTTAGATCCATTTAGATATGGAATGCCTCCGCACGCAGGATGGGGTTTAGGATTAGACAGACTAGCAATGACCTTTGCTGGCGCTAAGAATGTAAGAGAATGTGTTTTGTTCCCTAGAGACAGAACTAGAATGACACCATAAATCAAGTGGTGGGTCCGCCCGGATTCGAACCGGGGATCTCCGCCATGTCAAGGCGACGTCATAACCAACTAGACCACGGACCCTATGATTTCGGACTTTATGCCTCTTTAAATAACTTCCAATTTATTTCCTAGCCCGACTGTTTCTGAAATAGATTCAAAACATTCTTTATAATTATTAGGATTACTATCTAACAACAATTGCATTTGTTTACTAAGAGTTTCACCAAGTGCTTTCTCTTCTTTTCCATATTTCCAAGCCCTACTAGAAGTAGAATTTAGACAGTATAATACTGCCCAGCTGATTGATTTAGTGATATTATTATTAGAATTAAAATCATCAATATATTTTATGGCTTTATTCTTTTCACCTATCTTAACAATCTTGACTACTTTATCTAACATTTTCAAACTTTCGTTTAAGTTACCAAAACGTGGATAATCGCTTGTGAGGCTTTCCTTAATTATCTGGTCATATAATTTTCTTAATATCTCCAGAGAGTTATTTCCGTTATAACTATCTGCTGAATTATTTGATATTTTATTTGCCAAATGACTTCCATAATTTTCCCATAGACTTTCCGTAAAATGCGCTAAAGTACCCTGTTCTAATATTAAAGACTCAGAAAATTCTTCCAATAAATCTTCAACAATAGCTTCGTCAATTTTACTAGTACACAACTTTGAAATTAGTTCGCCTTTACCAAGTATTTCATTGGCTACCACAAAATGTTGCCCTATAGAGGAATTACCTGAAACAACAGACTCTTTCTGAAAGGAAATTACATTGTCTAGGAATTTTGAATCCGTTATCAAACCTTTTTGATATTCTCTAATTATTTCAGAATCTATTTCTTTTACAATAGGAGACAAAACAGTATTCAAATCTATTTCAAAATCAATATCTGGATCAACTGAAATCTGGTCTTTCAAAAAATGGCTATAAGTATTCTCTTTGGATTTCTTCATTTTACGAGTTGAAATGTAAGCTGTTTTGTTTAGAGATTTACAAGTAATTTTCATACAATTAGAATCCATAACTTTGTCGGATATTTTCAAGCGTGACGCCACTTCATCCCAAAGTTCTATTGGATAGCGGGGCACATCTCCAGTACATACTAGGCCCTTTTCCAAAGAATAAATAAACAATTTATATTTCTTAACGTAATCTAGATGAGCAAACCTAGACCATAGTCTATGATGATGGTTTTGTATTCCAATCAACTTCTCTTTCGATGCACCATATCCTCTCATTACATAGTTCACTTCTCCATGAGGAAAACGAGCAACAGCCATAACAGGAGCACCCGAATCTAAAATTGTTAGTGAAGCTGCATAAGCTTTGGAAAGTGGGTCTTTTGGTTTTTTACCAAAAATACTTGATATTAATGAAGGAGGATTTTTGTACTGCTCCTTTGCAATTAGCATATCTTCGTAGACCTTATCATAAATTTTACTACCTATGTCATTTTTATTTGTTTTTGGTAAGAGTAGCTTTGGATTTTCAAGAATCTGCTCCATACGTTCAAGTAACTTTTTCTGTTCAAATTTACCTGCGGTCTTTGTTCCTCGAAGTCTTGCCTTTCGTTTTTTCATATTACAACCTTAACTTATTCCTTAACCTATCAAAGAAATTCTTGTTAAATCTTATTAGCGAAGCTGGGCTTTTTGAAGCTTTAAATTCTAGTTTATCGTCGCCTTTGATAAATATTTCTTCTTTACCATCTATAACCATGACAGCTTCAGGATGTCCTGTAATTTTTGCGGAGATTTCGTAATCTGCAGGTAAAATTAGGGGCCTAGATCCTAATTTGTATGCAGCCATAGGTACAATTATGTTAGACTTCATAGTAGGGTAAATAATTGGAGCTCCGACAGACATTGAATAACTTGTCGACCCAGTTGGCGTGGCAATAATTACTCCATCTCCTCGAAAACTGTCAATGAGTTTACCGTTAGTAGATATTTCGAAACCTTGAATTTTGGCAACCCTTGAAGTATGAAGAACTATCTCATTTACTGCAGTTCCAACGTTTAAGTCATTAAGATAAGTATCAATTCTGTGTAATTTTTCTTCAAAATATTTTTTATTAATTACGTTATCAATAGCTGTAAAAATATCACTATCTGGTTCGAGCTCATTAAGAAAACCTACGCCACCGAAATTAATTCCCAAAATAGGCTTGTTTATCTGAGATAAAATGTGTAATATTGTTCCATCTCCGCCGAGCGAAATTATAACATCTCCACTGAGATCTTTGATTTCAACTCCGTTTAATCCAAGGAAGTTTGCAGAAGCTACATCTAATTCAAAGTCATCAACAAACCCTATCACTTTCTTTAGAATTTCACGGATATTTTCTTGCTTAGTATTAGCAACTATGGAAAATTTCACGACCTCTTATCGAATAGTTATTATTAAGGTAGCCTTCATGCATATTATAATGAGATTAGGAGCACATGTAAGTGTGGCTGGCGGTTTGCATAATGCAATTCCTGCAGCAATAGATATTGGAGCCGATACTTTCCAAATGTTTAGTAAAAATCAAAGACAATGGATTGCTAAGCCCTTAACTAATGAAGAAATCACAGCTTTCAAAGAACCACTATCTAAAACAGAACTAGGGCCTCTCATGATTCATGATTCATATTTAATCAACATGGGTTCTCCAGATGAGGGAAAAGGTAAGAGAGCTCAAAATGCTTTCTTAGAAGAATATCACAGATGTGAGGATTTGGGTGTAGCTTATCTAAATTTTCACCCTGGTTCACACACACATCCTAAAAAATCGATGAGAGACGATAAAACAGTTAGATATGAGGCTCTAGAACGAATTGCAGAGCATATGAACACTACGTTAGATCAGACTAAAGGTTACAAATCAAAATTAGTTATTGAGAATGCAGCAGGACAAGGTACTAACGTAGGTATTAAATTCGAAGAAATTCAACATATAATTGATAACATTGATGATAAAAAAAGAATTGGAGTATGTATTGATACTCAACATGCCTGGGCGTCAGGATACGATTGGAGAAATGATTTTGATAATATTTGGGATAATTTCAATGATACCGTTGGAATGGAACATTTAGTAGCTTTACACCTTAATGATTCAAAAAGTGATGTTGGTTCAAGAGTAGACCGACATGATAACATTGGTATGGGAAAAATTGGAAAGGAGGCTTTTGGAAGATTCATGAAAGAAAAGAGATTAAAGAATCTGGCAGCATATCTAGAAACTCCGGGAGGTCCAGAGATGTGGAAACCTGAAATTGCAGCATTAAGAAAATTAGCTGAAAAATGAAACCCTTTGATAAGATTAAACACCAAATCGACGAAGATTTGCATCATAAAATACCAAAAAAGTGGAAGAAGATTGGTAATATTCTTGTAGCAGATTTTTCACAAATAGAACAAAATTATAGAGTAGACGTAGCATCCATATATGGGAAAAATTTAGAAGCAAAGACTGTTTTACAAAAGAATAAGATTAATGGTGAGCTAAGAAAGCCTAAAAATACAGAAATTTTGTTCGGAAAAGACACAAAAACTGAAATTACGGAATATGGAATAAAATATAGACTAGATTTATCAAAAGTAATGTGGTCTCCAGGTAACACTGGCTGGAGATCAATTTTGGAAGGTCCTGAAAAAGTGGGAAATTTTTATAACTTTGACAATCCAAAAATTATTATTGATTATTTTGCTGGTATAGGGTACTTTACAATTCAACTTGCTAAAAGTTATCCTGATGCTCAAGTTATTTCTATAGATAAAAATCCTGAATCAATTAAATTTCTTAAAGAAAATCTAAAAATTAATAATGTAACTAATGTCAAAGTTGTTAATGATGATTGTAGAAACATCGAAATGAAAGCTGACGTAATTCATTTAGGATATATAAGCAATACATTAGAGTTTTTAGACCATGCACGTGAAAATTTAAACTATAATGGTGTTGCTATTTTTCATGAAGCTTATAATAATTCATGGTTAGGATTTAAACGGAGGAGTGAGTGGGGAACAATACCTTCTAATTTTTCAAATCTTATGGATGAAAAAGGATTCTTAACAAAAAAGTTTGAAAGAGTTAAATTCTATGGCCCTAGTAAAAGTCATATAATTGCATATCTACAAAAAAATTAACTAGGGTACAAGAACTACTTTACCAAACATAGTTCCTTCTTCTAAAATTTCGTGACCCTTTGCACCTTCTGAAAGAGAAATTTCACAATCAATTACTGGCTTGATTGAACCTGAATCCATTAATTTTAGTAACTCTGCAAAGTCAGCATGTGATCCCATTGTTGATCCAAGAATAGACAATTGTTTAGCAAACAAATACCGAATATCAGTTTCAGCAATAGGACCCTTAGTATTTCCTACTGTAACTATTCTGCCTCCCATCCCTGCCAATTTAATTGAACGAGACCAAGTAGGTTTTCCAACATTATCTACAACAATATCGTACCCTTTCCTACCTATAACTGGAAACAGTTCCTTGTGCCAATCCTCATTAGCTTTGTAATCTACAACAAAAGAAGCGCCTAAATCTTCTGCCTTAGATTTCTTTTCAGCACCTCCGGCAACTACATGAACTTCAGCACCAAAATGTTTTGCAATCTGAATTGATAGAGAATTAACTCCTCCACCAGAACCCATTACAAGGACATTATCGCCCTTCTGTATTCCTGCTCTAGTTACTAACATTCTATAGGCTGTAAGACCAGCAAGAAGAGGTGCAGCTGCCTGACTTGCAGTCAAACCTTCTGGACGCTTGTGAACGTTCTCAACGGGGACGCAAACATATTCTGCACAACCTCCACTTAAGTGCTCACCAAGAATTTTGTAGCCTGGGCTCATACTATCATGTCCTTTTTCAGTCCACGAATCTTCTTTTGTTGATATTCCCGGATCTACAACAACCTTGTCTCCTTCTTTCCAAGAACCACTACCCTCCGCAACAGTACCTGAAACATCACTGCCTCCAATGTGTGGCATTTCCAAATTTAGACCAGGCCAACCCTTACGGATCCAGACATCTAAATGATTTAGAGCACATGCTTCGACTTTAATTAAAACATGATTTTCTTTATTTTTTAAATCAGGTAAATCTCCATACTGCAATACATCTCTTTCACCATGCTCTTCAAAGTAGAGTGCCTTCATACAATTACTGTAAACCTGACGGTATATATTCTAAAGCTTCAAGTCTCGCTTGAGCTTTAACAAGAATCTTATTTGATTCGTCGACTATGAAATTTAACCTATCTGCATCTGGTGCATCAATTACTCCTTTTCTGAAAAGTAAATTATCTATACGGTTCGCAGAAAGAATCTCTACATTCCACTTCTCATCATTTCCTGTAATTAATGAAGAATATTTCCATCCCTGCCCGTGAACAATTCCTCTCAATTTTATTGCTAATTCCATTGTTCGACAGGATAAGTGGAAAATAGGTGATTGAGCCTGTAAAATTACAATAGAATTATCAGGAATATCAAATTCTGAAATTGCTCCGTCAACCTCCTCGGCAGTTACTTCCCGGTGCCAAGTTTTTCTGCGTTGAACAGAATCTTTACGACCTATATCTGGAAGAATAATTAGTTGTATTCTACCTGCACAACTTGAAGTTGTAAAAATATCAGGGTGTGAGTTAAAGGAATTAATAACTGAGATGACTCCCTCATCTACTAAACCTTCAGATAGAGCATGCTCAAGCTTCTTCATTGCATTTGATTTGTATTGACTGAATTCCATATTATTCTAACCTCTTTTTATTAGATAAAATTGTAGCAGCTCTTAAATACATTCTATTTGTTTTATCAAGCCACAATGATTTACAACTTTTACAGCCTTCAACTTGCATTTCTTTCTCGCCTGCCATTACACTATCTACTAAGCCTTCTATTGTTTCCTCCAAAATAAAATTTCCTGCCTGGCTATCATGTTTAATCTTATACAATACCTTAACTGAGTTCATATCTTTAGAACAACTAGAGCACTGTAATTCACTAAGCTCAGACGAATCATTCAATAGTTGAAGAATAGCGTTGCGTTTCTTAGCACTTTTTTTTGTAATCTTTCCTTTCTTAACGCGATTAAATCTATCAATATCAAAAACAACACCTTTGCATGAAGGACAAACATATTCGTTTATTTTACCTTCCGAAAAACGCATTGAAATTATGAGACTTAATATTGCGATAATACCAAAATAAATATTTGGTATTTCTATAGGCAAATTATCGAATATAAATGGTGGTTCGTTGAGTAAAATATAAACAGATATCAAAGCTATCAAAAGAAAGATAACTCCCTTCAAATTCCATTTAAATTCATATGGATTTGAACTTATTTTCGTGACAAGTAGGTCACACCTTTTTGGGCACCACATTGTACGTTCCACGTCTGCATCCATATTATTCACCAACCATACTAACGATTACCTTCCTATTATGTGTTTGGTCTCTGTGTTCCCATAAATAGATTCCTTGCCAAGTACCCAATGACAACTTTCCATTAACTACAGGGACAGTTTCAGAAGTGCTAGTCAAAGCCGAACGAATATGTGCTGGCATATCGTCCTTACCTTCCATATTATGAACATAGGGGAAATTCTCTGGAACTAGTTTAGAAAAAATAGTTTCAAAATCTTGTCTTACAGAAGGATCATAATTTTCTTGTATCACTAAACTTGCACTTGTATGTTTGATAAATAAACTACAAACTCCATTATCTAGGCCTGATTCTGAAACAAGGCCTTGGACTCTCTTAGTAATATCTAGAAAAGATTTAGGCGATGTATTAATTTCCAAAATTTTTTGGTATAACGCCATAGTAACTAATTAAGAGAGGCGCAAATAAGACTATCATGTTAACTATAATTGGCTTGGGACTTGGGGGGCCCAATTCGATAACCATGGATGGAGTAATAGCATTGAGTATGTCTGAACATATATTCTATGAAACATATACCTCTCCAATTCATTCTGAAACATTAGAGTGGATTGAAATGAAATCACAGAGAAAGCCTATTCATCTTTCTCGTGAACAAGTTGAAGAGCCAAAAAAACTAGTAGATTTAGCAAAAGAAACAAATATTTGCCTGCTAATTGTTGGTGATGCATTATCTGCAACAACTCACGTAAGTTTACTTCTTGAATGTAAAAAGAATAATGTTGAATATCAAGTAATACATAATGCGTCTGTTCTTACTGCTGTAGCTGGAGTTTTGGGGCTTCAACATTATAATTTTGGACCTGTGGCTACACTTGTTTTACCAGAAGGGGATTACAAACCACTCAGCCCTATAGACAAAATAAAAACAAACATGGAAAATGGAAATCATTCATTAGTTCTACTTGATATTAAAGCAGACAATCCAGACGAAAATCCAAGATACATGACTGCATCTCAAGCTGCAGAACAAATGATAGAAGCTGGAATAGAAAAAAATACGATGGTTGCAGCTGCTGCCAGAGTAGGTAGAGAAGACCAAAAATTATGGTATGGAAAATTAAAATATTTGGCAAATAAAGATCTCGGAAAAGAACCACACAGCATTGTTGTTCCTTCTAAATTACACTTCACAGAACAGGATTTCCTCGAGAGCCTGTAACCGTTCCTGTTTTAAGCCCCCTTTGAACTAGTTCTACCTAGATGCAGGGATGGATTGCACTAGAGAACGGTTCTGTTTTTTTTGGTGACTCGTTTGGTTATCAAGATACAGTTGAAGGAGAGCTCGTTTTCAATACGTCAATGACGGGCTATCAGGAAGCTCTTACAGACCCCAGTTACGCGGGTCAAATACTAATGTTTACTTTTCCACAGATTGGAAACTACGGATGTAACAAGGAAAACTATGAGTCCGAAAAAATTCAAACTAAGGCATGCATTGTCAAAGAATGGTGCCGTTCTCCTCATCAAGGAGAGGAAAATTTTGACCAATGGCTAAAACGCGAAAGAATTCCTGGACTTGAAGGCATTGATACCAGACAATTAACTATCACTACAAGGGAATCGGGAACCTTGAGAGCTATTGTGTGTACTGACGGTAAAATGACTCCTGAGGAAGGAGTAAAGAAAGCGAAAATAATGGAATGGCCTTCAAACTCTAACCTGGTAGCTGATGTTTCAACTAAAAAAATCTATAAAGAAGGAAAGAAGGGACCTAATGTAACCTTATTCGACTGGGGTGTGAAAAAGTCAATTGTAACTAATTTGGCAAAGAAAAACAAAGTTACAGTAGTTCCTTGGAACTATAGCATTGAAGAAATCCGAAGCACTAAACCTGATTTAATTTTTATGAGTAACGGACCTGGAGATCCAGATCATCCTGAAATGAAACCTGTTGTAGATAACATCAGTGAACTGATTAAAGAATTTCCAACAATTGGAATATGCTTAGGCCATCAAATCTTGGGACTTGCATTGGGGGGAGAAACTTACAAGCTAAAATATGGCCACCGTGGAGGAAACCAACCAGTAAAGCACGTTAGAACTGAAAATGTTTACATTACTTCACAAAATCATGGCTTTGCACTACACAGATTACCAAAAGGCGTTAGAGAAACGTTTGTAAATCTAAATGATGGGACTTGTGAGGGAATAAGTGGTAAAAATTGCTGGTCTGTGCAATTCCATCCAGAAGCTGCACCAGGGCCTATGGATGCAAACGTATTGTTTGAAAAGGTAGGGGAAATGATTGATGAATAAAATGAAGATTCTCGTACCTGGCGCGGGACCAATTATAATTGGTCAAGCTGCTGAATTTGATTATTCGGGCTCTCAATGCTGCTCAGCATTAAGAGAAGCAGGTCATGAAGTTGTTCTAGTAAATTCAAATCCAGCTACAATACAAACCGATCCCGATACTGCAGATGTAGTTTACATTGAACCATTAACTGTAGATTCAGTGGAAAAAATAATCGCGAAAGAAAGGCCCGATGCTATAATACCAGGTATGGGCGGGCAAACCGGACTAAATCTAACTGTGGGTCTTGATGAGAAAGGTGTTTTGGAAAAATATAATGTAAAAATACTTGGTACATCATTAAAATCTATTGAAATGGCTGAAGATAGAGATTTATTCAGAAAAAGAATGGAAGAAATTGGAGAGCCTGTTGCAAAGAGTGGAATTGCTCACACAATTGAAGAATCATTGAAATTGGCAGACGAACTAAACTATCCTGTTGTTGTAAGACCTGCTTTTACTTTAGGAGGAACCGGAGGAGGAATTGCATACACTAAAGAAGAGTTAGAAGTAATTTCTGGAAGAGGATTAGCACTTTCACCTGTTAAACAATTACTTGTAGAAGAATCAATTCTAGGTTGGTTAGAATTTGAATTTGAAGTGCTAAGAGATAAGGATGATAATGCAATTATTGTATGCTCTATGGAAAACCTAGATCCTATGGGTGTACATACAGGCGAGTCTGTTGTTGTAGCTCCTTCTCTTACCTTACCTGAAAATGCATACCAAAAGCTGCGTACATCTGCACTAAAAGTTGTAAAGAGTTTGGGCATAATCGGTGGATGTAATGTTCAATTTGCATACCACTCAAAATCACAGGACTATATTCTAATAGAAGTCAATCCTAGAGTTTCAAGATCTTCTGCATTAGCTTCAAAGGCTACTGGTGTACCAATTGCTAGAATTGCTGCAATGCTTTGCTTAGGACATCGAATACATGAATTACCAAACCGAGTTACTGGAAACACTAGTGCTGCTTTTGAACCATCAATCGATTACGTAATAACGAAAATACCACGATGGCCTTTTGATAAATTCAAACTTGCTGATCGCGAATTGGGCACACAAATGAAATCCACTGGAGAAACAATGTCAATTGGTAGGACGTTTGAGGAATCTTTGATGAAAGCTTGGCGTTCAATTGGACAGGGAGAAGGTTATCCCGAATGTCTAGATTGGAATGAAACTAGATTAAAGAAAAATTTGAAGGTTCCTAATGATCAAAGGTTACATGTTATTTGGACGTATCTCAAGAACAAAGGGGCCACACAGGAAGTTATCAATGAAGTTTGCAACATAACCGATTTTCATGCATTCTTTATTGAAAGAATAGCCAAACTTGTTCGATTAGAGATTAAAGTTGAGAGCTGTAAAGATAATATTCCTGATAAGTTGTTGATTGAACTGAAGAGAAATGGATTTGGAGATAAACATATTTCCCACCTCACTCAAATTAATCAAAAAGAAATAAGGGAACAGAGAAAGAAACTTGGAATAATTTCAAGCTTCCTTATGGTAGACACCTGTGCTGGTGAATTTGAGGCAAAGACTCCGTATTTTTACTCAACTTATGCAGATAAGAAAGAACCTATCAAAACAGGTAAAAGTATAGTTATTTTGGGATCAGGGCCAATTAGAATAGGGCAAGGAATTGAATTTGACTACTCTACTGTTCACGGAGTTCAAGCTGCTAGAGATGCAGGTTACGAAGCTGTAGTTGTAAACAACAATCCAGAAACTGTTTCGACAGATTTTGACGCTTCAGATAGATTATACTTTGAACCATTAGATCGCGAGGCTATTTTTGAGATACTAGACTTGGAAAGACCTCATGGAATTGTATTGCAACTAGGCGGTCAAACTGCTGTGAACTTAGCCGCATACATTGAAGAATATATAAAGCAAGAAAAATTACCTACTAAAATTTTGGGAACTACTGTTAGTAATATGGAAATGGCAGAAGATCGAGAAAAATGTGGCCAAGTTATGGAAAAGAACGGGATACACATGCCAGAGTGGGCTGCAGCTAAAAATTCTGGCGAAGTAGTTGAATTCGCTGAGAAAATAGGATATCCCGTACTAGTAAGGCCATCATTTGTCCTTGGCGGAAGAGGAATGGAAATAGTACATAATCGTTCACAGTTGAATAAATACTTGAAATTAGAATCGCATGCTACTCCAGAAAAACCTGTTTTAGTTGATAAATTCCTTGAGGGCGCTGTAGAGCTGGATGTTGACTTAATATCTGATGGTGAAAATATTGTAATCGGGGCAATAATGGAACAAATTGAAATGGCTGGAGTTCACTCTGGCGATAGTGCATGTGTCTTGCCTCCTCAGTCTCTAGATGATAAAACTATGAAAGAAATTGTCAAAATTTCTAAACAGGTTGCACGATCTTTGAAAGTAGTGGGAGCTGCTAACCTTCAACTTGCAATAAAAGACGAAAAAATTTATCTTTTAGAAGCTAACCCTAGAGCTAGTAGAACACTACCTTTTGTTAGCAAATCAACAGGATATCCATTAGCAAGAATAGCTGTAAACTTAATGTTAGGTGAAAAGATTAAGAATTTACCAGAGATATTACCTATGAGTGGGGCCTCTGTAAAAGTCCCTACTTTTTCATGGTTAAAAATTACTGGTCTTGATACTGTATTGGGGCCTGAAATGAAATCGACCGGAGAGGCAATGGGTCATGGACCAAATTTCGGAACTGCATACCTTAAGGCAATGAAAGGAGGAAACAAGAAAATACCAACTAAGGGAACCGTCTTCCTATCTATTTCTAACAAACTCAAAGTTGAATTTGTAGGTCTAGCTAAGAGACTCAAAAAATTAGGATTCAAACTTATAGCAACGAAAGGAACTGCATCACACCTCAGAGCATCAAATATAGATTCAAAAGTAATATGGAGAATTTCAGACAAAAAGAGTCCAGATATACTGTCTATTATGAGAGAGGGAAATGTAAATTTAATTGTTAATCTACCTACAGGAAAGAGAGCTGCAACGGACGGGGCTCAAATGAGAAGACTAGCTGTTGAGCTAGGAATACCCTTCATAACAACTATAACTGGGGCTGAGGCTGCTATACAATCATTAGAGGAAGGAGAAAACGATTATCTAATGCCAATTAACAAAAAATAGTTTGGCACTATGGTACCTCTTTTATATAGTACTACATCGGAGAGAAAGTACTGGTAATATCATGTCCAAAACAAGAGAAATTGTAAGTGTGATAACTTGTGACTTAGAAGGAAGAATTGAAACCTTCAACCCTAATGCTGAAAAGCTATTCGGATACTCTGCAGATGAAGTCATTGGGAAGAAGAGAGTCTCACTTTTCTCACCAGGTATGGTTGTACTTGGGCACGTTGCAAATTGGCTAGATAAAGCTAAAGAAAACAAGGATGGTTATTCAACGGAGACCACTTTTGTTAGAAAAAGTGGCGAACAATTTGCAGCTTCATTCAAAATTACTGCCACTATTATCAAGGGTGAGCACGTAGGATACTGCGGAAGGACTCGAGAATTGAAAGACGTTTCTCCAGAGGATACGATGCCTAATACTTCTCTTCTGACTAAAATTATATCAATAGTTGCAATTACAAGACTACCTTTCTTGTCGGCAACCTGGATTCCCATTATTGCAGCAGTAATATGGGGCCTTAATGCAAGTCTGTTTGAAATGGACTGGGTTCTATTCACATTAATATTTCTGGGAGGTTCATTCTTGCATCTTGCAGCAAATACCTACAACGATTATTTCGATTGGACAAGTGGTACTGATCAATTAAATAATGATTATTTTTTACAACTTTCTGGGGGCAGTAGAGCTATCGAACTTGGACTCATAACTGAAAAGAAATTATTCCAATTGGCTACTGCATTCTTGGTTTTAGCCGGAGTTCTCGGCCTTGGAATAATGGCTTACTTGAATGATGACAAGTTTGGATTATTATACTATGGATTAGCTGGAGCTTTCTCTGCTTACTTCTACACTGGAACTCCACTTAGATTAGTCGCAAGAAAAGGAATGGGAGAACTTCTCATAGGTTTGAACTACGGACCATTGATGACTATGGGTACTGTTTTTGCAATGAGTGGCGTCCACTCATGGGACGCATTTATGTTTGGTATACCCCTTGGACTGTTGACAACAGCTATTCTATGGATTAACCAGTTTCCTGACAGAGCATCTGATAAGATAGCTGGTAAGAATCATCTCGTTGTTGTTCTAGGTTTAGAAAGAGCAAGTTGGGGATACCTTATTCTTATGATTTCTGCGTTTACCTCATTGTATACGCTATTTTTCTATGAGATTGTAACTGAAGGTGCCCTACTTGGATTATTAGCAGCTCCTTTCGCACTATACTTATCCTACTATGTCATGAATAACTATGATCGAAGAGAATTAGCGTTGTCGAATTGGGGAACAATTGGCATACATTCATTTTGTGGAATACTGATGATTTTAGGAATACAATATTGGTAATTATATGGGCCTTAAAACAAAACTAATATTTAACGAAGAACTAAACAGCTATTACGAAGTAGTTAAAGCTGAGTTCGAAGATTTCCTTAAAGTAGAAATTGCTAAGGAATCCAAAGAGATGGCGCCTTTGATAGAAAAAGGAGTTTTGGGAGGAAAGATGTTACGTCCTGTATTGTGCAGATTAGTTTCCGACGCATTGGACGGTGATGCCCATTTGGCGTTTGAGTGCGGTATGGCTTTAGAGCTAGTTCACGGAGGCGCGTTAATACATGATGATTGGATAGACGGAGATTCTTTTAGGAGAGCTGCACCTGCTCTATGGGAAGAACTTGGACCGCGTTCAGCCATATTGATAGCAGATCTGATGGTAGCTACTGGTTCATTACATGGAGCTGTTTCGATGGCAACTGGAAAATCTCTTGCTAAATGTATAAGGAATTTGTCGGAAGGAGCCATTGCTGACTTTACAGATAAACAAAATTACAGCGAGTCAGTATACCTTCATAGAATAAAGAAAAAAACTGGTGCTCTCTACGGAACTGCTGCTGAACTAGGTGCCCTAGTATCATCTGAAACACATTTGGACATTCCCTTGTACAAATATGGTGAAACTGTAGGAATAATTTATCAAATTACGGATGATTATTTAGATTTATACAACTCAATAGCTACAAGAACTCCGGTCGGAGACTTAGCAATTGGAATACCTACTCTTCCAATTACTAGATTGGCTAAATATCATAAGTATCAAGATGCAGTTAATGAATTCCTTAATGGAGGAAATTCAAAAAGACTAATACAAGTTGTAGACTTAGCAGATGCTCAACAAGTTTATGAAGAGCTAGTAACACCGTGGATGCAAGTAGCAAGAAAATCTCTTTCGGAAGTACCTGACTCAAATTATAAGACACTACTTGAAGAAGTACCATTATCTTTTTCTAACCAATTGATAAGTAAAGACAAAATTTAGAACTTACGTAAATGCCTTCTAGGAGGACTCGTAATTTTAATATCATTTTTGATTATAGTATCTTGATCCAGCTTCTTTGATAATCCTGAATATACTAAATATGAATTAATTTTAGAGTATTCCAAACCTTCTTGGTGGCATGAATTTTTCATTCGTGATCGAAAAGAGTTTTTCTTAGTAATGTTAAAACCTTTAGGAGTTTTACCTTCCCAAAGATTATCAAATATTTTAAACTGTTCACTATTTTCATCAATCATGCAAAGAGTTCTCTAGAGGCATCTTCACAAAGAGAATAAAGATCTTGATAGAATAATGGAAGAATTAGTACAAGGAATAAGATAACAAGTAATGAAGTATATCTTATTGAAGTCGAAAATTCAACATCATCTGAATCTTCAGGATCATAAAGATACATGAACCGAATGACTTTCAGATAATAATACAAGGAAAGTGCAGAATTCAAAACACCAGCTACAACTAGAGCTATTATCCAAGTTTCACCAGCCACACCTGCCTGTAGAACGCCGTAGAATAATAAGAACTTACTGATGAAACCTGCAAGTGGTGGAAGACCAACTAATGAAAGTAAACAAACGGTCATAGTCAACGCAAGAAGTTGTGATCTTTTTGCAAGACCCTTAAAAGAACTCACATTGTAACCCAAACCTGCAGCGCCAACACCAGCAACTACGATGAAAGCACCACCCTTCATGAAAGCGTGAACCATAGTATGAGCTATGGCGCCTGAAACTGCATCTTGAGTTAGAGCAGGGAATGCGATAAGTATGTAACCAGCTTGAGCGATAGATGAATACGCAAGCATTCTACCAATATCTTTTTGAGATAAAGCAGCCAAATTACCTATAGTCATAGATACAAGAGCTATAATTCCGAACACTAATTTCCATTCATCTGCGAAAGGTTCAAGTGTAAATATGAAGACTTTGAGAAGGGCAACAAAACCCATCGCTTTACTTGCTGCTGCCAATAATGCAGTGACAGGGGTAGGTGCACCCTCGTACACATCAGGAGCCCAAGCATGGAAAGGAACTACTGCAATTTTGAAACCCAAACCTGCAATGATAAATAAGCTTGATATGAATACTAATTCATTGAAATCTCCATCAATAACTCCATTTTCCAAGCCAGTAAGGAAAGCATTAACACCTTCAAAAGTAACTGAACCAGTTAATGCGTACAGAAGAGATATTCCATATAGAGTTAGAGCAGATGAAAAGGCCCCAATAAGCAAATATTTTGCTCCAGCCTCAGTAGACTTATCATTTGTCTTTCTGAAGGCAACCAAGCCATAACTACTGAAAGCTGACAACTCAATTCCTACAAAAATAGTAAGGAAATCATTAGCCGAAGCTGTAATCAACATACCAAGCGCACTTGAAAGTAAAAGAACATAATATTCAGCTTGGTGAGGCTCATCCTCCTTGAAGTATGATGAGCTAACGACAGAAACTGCTAAAGCTGAAATCAAAAATATAACTTTGAATAGTTGTGAAAAATCATTAATTACAAAATGATCGTAAATTAAGTAAGATGATGAAGACTTATCAAAAGAAACATCATCAGGATAGTACCAAAACAAAACAACAAGTAGAAGACTTACGAATAGCGATATATTAGAACAAATCGAGTAAGACTTTGTACTCTCTGTAGCGATATAAATTGCAGGAATTGCCAAAATACTGGCAATTAGTATCATTTCAGGTAGGAACAAGAAAGTAGAATCCATTATAGAACCCCCATAAAGTCAAGTATATCATAAGAAGCTACTGAAATAGGATCCATCAAATAATGCGGGAAAATCCCGAAGAATGCTGCTATAATAATCAAAATAAACATAGGATACATTTCATACCAAGGAGCCTCATGGACCTTTTTAATATCAACACTTTCGTTTTCAGCACCAAAAATAGCTCTTTGTAAGGCCCATAGATGATATCCGGCTGTAATGACCATGCCGAAGATAGGTAAAAGCAGTAAGTAACCGTGAGACTGGAAAAATGCTATAAATACAGCTAGCTCAGAAACAAATACAGCCATTCCTGGAACACCTAGACTGCCCATGAAAATAACTACAAACAGACCTGTAGTCGTTGGCTGACTTTGTGCAATGCCTCCCAACTTAGGAATTTCCCTAGTACCAAGTTGATGTAATAACACACCGGCGACCATGAACATCGCAGGACTGAGAATGCCATGAGCGAACATCATGAATACTGCACCGGCAAAGCCTAGTTCTGTCATAGTTGCAACACCTAACAAAGCCACACCCATATGTGAAACACTAGAGTATGCAACTAATTTCTTGAGATCTGTCTGACCTAAACTTAGAACTGCTCCATACAAAATAGAAATTATAGCTAATGCTACCATCAAAGGAACGAAAAACTCAGCACCGATAGGCAATGGAGGAAGTGCAGCCCTCATAAGTCCATACAGTCCCATCTTCAACATAACGCCGGCAAGAAGTATAGAACCTGCAGTGGGAGCTTGCACATGAGCGTCAGGGAGCCAAGTGTGCCAAGGAACTGAAGGGATCTTAACTGCAAAACCAATGAACAAAGCTGCAAAAACCCATATCTGAAATTCCCTAGAAAAACCTGAACTATTATTAGCAATATCAATCATGGAAAATGAGTTTACGCCGGCCTCAAAATAAAGCGCCATAAAACCAACTAACATTATCACGGATGCTGTAAAAGTATAAATGAAGAACTTAATCGAAGCATACCTTCTGTTATCGCCTCCCCAAATCGCAATAAGGAAGAACATAGGAATCAAAACTACTTCCCAAAAGATATAAAATACAAAGTAGTCTAGCGTTATGAATACCCCATAAAGAGCAGTTTGCATTACAAGAAGCAAGGCGAAAAATAGAGCTGGTTTTTCCTTCTCGTGCCAAGAAAATATAACTGTCAAAGGGCAAATAATTCCCGTAAGCAGTACTAAAGGACTGCTCAAACCGTCAACTCCAAGAAGTAAAGATACTCCAAGGTTAGGTGCCCATTCATACTCCTCCATTAATCTAAAACCGTTACCACTTCCAGCTTTGATAAAAACAATAACTGAAATTGCTAAAGTAAAGAGAGTAGTGCTCAATGCAATATACTTATGAGCCTCAGGACTATTTCTGAAAGCAAAGCACCAAAGGGCACCAATCAAAGGGAAAACTAAAAGATAAGACAACCAAGGAAAGTCACCGAGCTCCATAGTCATGTCGGGCCTACTCTCTATGACAATTTGTCCTCTCATTTGTAACCCTGCATGCGGTTCACAAATGTAATACAATATCCCTTCCTCTTGAGTATATGTTGAATTCAATACCCATTCAATACCATCTACTGGTTCACCTGAATAGAAGAAAATAATATCTCCCCCTGAAACGTAAACATTAGAACTTGATGATTCGACTTGAGCAACATTATGAGGTTGACCTGGAGTCCAAATAAAAGTTACATTATCACCGGGAGCAATAACTAGGTTAGCTTCACTAAATATGTACGGATTGTCTTCTGTACCTACTAAAACAGTGTGATCTTCTGCTGAAGAAACGCCTGATAGCAATAATACAAAAACAAAAGCCAAAGGTAATCTTAAGTTAATCAAATTGACCACCCCATGAAAGGCATAACTACTCGAGTTAGTAGAACAAGAGCGCCTAAACCTCCAATTGTTAAGGAAGCATAATGGCCGGTAAATCCAGTAGTAATATTCCTTGCATTATTACTAAATTGCATTGAAAGTGAAGCTATTTTGTTAACAATACCATCAATTATATTTCTATCAAACCAATCTGACATTTGTGCAAAAGTGTCCCATGTTCTCAAACCAAACCAATTGAATAAATCGGACATGTAAAGTCTATTAGACAAAAATGTGTGAGAGACATTCAGTATCCATGTATCTTTAACAAAGTCAGTGGAAAAAGCTGCATTACCATCAGGGCCACGCTTGTAAAATATAACACCGAAAAAGATACCCGTTAATCCTACTGCTACAGATAAATAAGTTAAGGATGAGGACAATATGTGATCAATAATTTCCCATTGAATCATCCCATGAGATTCGTGAGGCTCGCCATAATATACGTGGGAACTAAATCCACCGCCGAAAACTAAAGTCAATCCAGAGGTTACGGCGAGTAAAGAGAGAATCATAAGAGGTAAAGTCATAACGAATGGAGCTTCATGAGCATGAGAATGAACTTTCTTTTCTTCTAAAACCCAATTACCAGTGACTGAGTGATCATCAGATGAGACAATGTTAGAAACTATTCTACT
>JAPOKN010000003.1 GCA_029977605.1 Methanobacteriota archaeon | reverse complement strand
GCTCAAACGATATTGTTCTACCATGGAAAATTACTGGAGAATTTGCAGTCCCTATCGCTGATTGGGATTTGTATGAATATTTCTTAAATGAATCTGCTAATGTGTCAGGACTAACTTACAGAGATCCCGGAGGTGCTGGAGAATCTATAGCATGGGGCTATGGTGCGAGAGCTGCACTAAGTTTGATAGTTGAAGTCGACGATATGCAATGGTCACCAATTGTATCAACAACAATCAGAGGCGCTTTGAGTAATGAACTACTGATGTATGACCTAGCATGGGAAAATCTGGATTTAGTAGGAGGACACTTGCAGATCATTGATGAAACATACAATTCTGTAACTGTACAAAACATGGGCTGGGGTGCGGCTTACAACGTAACTGCTGGTGGTGAAATAATTGAAAAAGTTGAAAGAAATCAAATAATAACTATATCCAAAAATTCCAACTTATTGCAATATAATAGGCTAATCCATGAAGGTGAAGAAGCAGATTTAACTCTAATTAGCATGAATCTGACTTCAATGCAAAATCCCGAAAATGGAGACACGCCATCAATCGGTTTTATTTCAGCTAGTCTAACTTTACTAGCAATAGCAACCTCGAGGAAGAGAAATGACAATAATAATTGAAAATAACGAAAACATAAGAACTATAATCTTAAACAGGCCTAAAAAATTAAATTCAGTAAATTTGAAAATGGCTACAGAATTAAATCAAGCTGTAAAAAATGCCGCTAGCGATAAATCTGTACAATGCTTAGTAATTACAGGAAACGGAAGAGCTTTTTCATCAGGTGGAGATGTTAATGAAATGGGGGAACATCTACCCAAAGCTGGCGACTTATTTTATGACTTAACTGAGCAAATACATTCGATATTTTCTACAATCCTAAGAATGGAAAAACCTGTCATTAATTCACTAAATGGAGTTGTTGCTGGTGGATCTTTAGGATTTGCCTTAGCTGGCGATTATCGAATCGCTTCAGAATCTGCAAAGATTTTGAGTGCACATTTCAAAAGAGGCTTTGTGCCTGCAGGAGGTGCAACATACATTCTTCCAAGATTAATTGGTCTTGGAAAAACTCAAGCTCTCTTTTTTGGTGGTAAGACTCTAAACTCTGAAGAAATGCTGGAATGGGGTTTAGTGCATGAAGTTGTAAATGATGGGCAACTCAAACAAAGAACTATGGAAATGGCAAAGGAAATTGCGGCAGGACCAAAAATAGCTTTAGCAGAAACAAAAAAACTTCTCCTTGAGTCAGATAGCTTGTCATTAGATGAAGAACTTAGAAGAGAGCGTGAAAAGAACCGAGTCAGCGGAAACAGTGGGGATGCTGTGGAAGGAATCAAAGCATTTTTAGAAAAAAGAGAACCTAAATTCGAATAATATGGAAATAAAAATCGCAGACACTGAACTAAAAGAAATAACTAGTATATTTTATCGAATACTAATTCCCAGACCTATTGCTTGGGTATCAACTATCTCTAAAAAAGGGATAGATAATTTAGCTCCGTTTTCGTTCTATGGCGGCGTAACAGCAAACCCGCCTATAGTTTCGTTAGGAATAGGAAAGAGAAAAGGAAAACACAAAGATACTGCTCAGAACTTACTCGACACAAAAGAATGTGTTATTCATTTGACCAATATTGAACTATCTGAAAAGATGGTAATGACATCAGCTGACTTACCTCCTGAAGAGGATGAGTTTGAAATGGCTGGAATAAGTAAATTGAAATCTACAGATGTAAAACCTTCAAGAATAAAAGAAGCTCACATCGCGATGGAAGGGAAATTATATCGTCATATAGAAGTTGGAAACACACCTGGTGACATGATTCTAGTGGAAATTGTTAGAATACACATTGATGACTCTATTTTAGATGAAAATGGTAAACCAGATGTTGCAAAAATCGACCCTCTTGCCAGATTGGGCGGAAGAAAGTATGCTTCATTGAATGATGCATGGGATATAATTCGTCCAAACTAGATGGCGGGCTCGGGGGGATTTGAACCCCCGGATCTGGGTTCGAAGCCCAGCATGTTTCCAAGCTACATCACGAGCCCAGTTCTAAGATACTGTTGTCTACAGGTTATTAGCTTTCCTGCTTTAATTCTACGACCAACTCTGAAACATTAGATATCTCAATGACAGCTAAAATTTTCTTTCGAGTTTCTGATTGAACACGCAAATTAGTGAGCATAGCCTTTACTCTCGCTCTTTCTAATTTAGCAAAGCCCGAGAGTTCTCTGATTAAGGATTCCATATTCAAAGCAATTTCCTCAGGAGTCTTACCTTCGATACCCGCTTTTGACATTGATTTTTCTAATCTCCCCCTTTTGAATAACTGCCATGTAGATATATTTTTTGTGTAGGCCTCTGTAAATGATTCTTCATCCATATCAATCCCAATAATATCTATTTTTTTAGAATCTGAAACCTTGATTGCAGTACTAAATGAAGGAGGAGGCAACTTTACACCTTTATCTCCAACAATTTTACGTAAGCTTAAGCCATAAATTTCATCCCATCCAGACATATCGTAAGGCTCACCGTCCCATTCTCTAGTACCATTAACTTCTTCCGGACCTATACCGAGCGCTACTAAATCAGGATCAAAAGACTCTATTTCACTCTCAACAATATCTGATTCTGAAACTAAACCCTTTACGGTGGACAAAATTCTAATTTCACTATTTCCCAAAGTAATGGTTTGAGGATTCATTAATGTCACAATAAAGAGGGTACTAAAAACTCAAAGGCTTGCAAGAATGATTTTGAAAACAACCTTTACACAAAATGTCTGAACAGCCTTTACAGCTATTAATCGCTAAATTTCCACATTTTTTGCAGTTTCCAGCAATCACTCAGTTCCTTCCCAGCGAGAAAATATATCTGAATCATAACCGAGTAAATCAAGAACCCTTCCAACTATAAAATTTATATTGTCGTCAAGCGTTTTAGGCTTATTGTAAAACGCAGGCGATGCTGGTACCATAAGCGCTCCTGCTTTTGACAATTTTAACATATTTTCAATATAAATTGTGTTTAGAGGGGTTTCTCTGGGTACTAGAATTAGAGGTCTATTTTCTTTTAGCATTACTAAAGCCGATCTTGTAACTAAATTATCAGAGATTCCTGCTGCAAGCTTACCTAGTGTAGTGCCTGAACAAGGAATCACAGCCATTGCTTTAGCTTTGAAAGAGCCTGAAGAGATACTTGCAGCTAAATTTTTGCTATCGTGAACTACATCTGCTAGAGAAAGAATATCCTTCCAACTCCTTCCATCTCCCTCATGTTTGTTAACCAAAGAGGCTGAGTCGCTACACGTTAAATGAATCTCTACATCAAATTCTTTAAGAATTTCTAAGAGGCGAATTCCGTAGGGAATTCCGGAAGCTCCAGTAATACCCACTACGATTCTATCCATAACATTCCCCAGCTTGGGGATTCTTATAACCTTTGGTTAACTGCCTAACATGATCAACTGACGACAGTTAAGCGTATAAGTACGTATATTTCCATCGTATTATGAAAAACCCTTTCACCGCGCCTGGAAAAATTATTCTATTCGGTGAACATGCAGTAGTTTATGGTAAACCAGCAATAGCAATTCCTGTTAGCGGTATGAGAGCCAGCGCTTGGAGTGAACCTGGAGAGGGGAAGCTAACTATAAACGCCTTAGACTTAAATGAAAAAATTGGATTAGAAAATAAAGCTAGTCAATTCAGTGTATTAGCCCAAGCATTACTAGCAAAAACTAAACAAAAGGAACCAAATTTAACTATAAATCTAACTTCTAAGTTACCACAAGGTTCAGGTATGGGAAGCAGTGCAGCAACTTCAACTGCAGTATGCAAAGCATTATCCAATTATTTAGGAGTTGATCTTGAACAAAATCAAATCTCAGAGCTTGTTTTCGATGCTGAAAAGATTGTGCACGGAACTCCTAGTGGAATTGATAACACAGTAGTAGCTTATGAATCTCCAGTATATTTTATCAAAGGTGAAGAACCTCTAACTTTTGACTCTGGACGCACTTTTTACCTAGTTATTGGAGATACCGGAATTGAAGCCTCAACTAAAGAGACAGTAGGAAATGTAAGACAGCAGTGGGAAAAAGAACCTAACTTAATGAATGGATATTTTGATGAAATTGCAAACGTCACGAAAGGTGGAAAAATGGCAATTGAGGAAGGAAACAATGAAGCTGTAGGTGAGCTTATGAATAAGAATCACGAATTACTCAACAAAATTGGAGTCGGTCATTCCTTACTAGAAAAACTAGTCGACATTACTTTAGACGCTGGAGCACTAGGTGCAAAGTTGACTGGTGGGGGAGGCGGCGGAAATATGGTTGCTTTAGCAAATAACGCTGAAGAACAAGCTGAAATATGTGAAAAGATAACAGAAGCCGGATATAGGGCGTACCAGACTACGTTTGGTGAGGATTAATGAATCTAAAAGAATTTGTTGATTTACTGGAGAAAAACGGAAAACTCAAAAGAGTTACGAAAGAAGTTGACCCAGTTTATGAAGTTGCAGCCTTAATGGAAGATGCTGGAGACACTCCATTGTACTTAGAAAATGTGAAGGGGAGTGTTCTACCTTGTATTACCAATATATGTTCTAGCAGGGAGCTAGTTGCACTGGCCCTTGAATGTGGTCCAAATGAGATTATCTCAAAAATTTCTAATGCTATTAACAACCTAAGTGAGCCTAAAACAGTCAACACAGATAGTTACAAAGAAATCGAAGCCTCTCTTGACAATTTACCAATACTCACTCACCAAACAACTGATGGTGGACCTTACATCGCTTCTGCAATGGCTGTTGCTCATGATGATGAACACGGAAGAAATATTTCTTTCCACAGAGCTATGAAAATTGATAGTAACCATATGGTAATGAGAATTTTAGACAGGCATCTTAAGGAATATATGGATAGAGGATTGAAAGAATTCGCTTACTGTAATGGTGTTTCTGTACCTGTTTTACTTGGATCTGCAACCTCTTTTGAAATTGAGAACGATGAAATGGCTGTAGCAAATGCACTCGCAGATTCTCCTGTGATTGAAGTAGGAGGACATATGGTACCTCAATCTGAGGTAGTCATGATATGTGAATTTACAGGAGAGCTACACGATGAAGGCTCTTTCCTTGATTTAACAGAAACTCCTGACATTATTAGAAAAGGACCTGTAATTGAGATTAAGAAAATCTTCGTCAGAGACGATTCAATCTTTCATGCTTTATTGCCAAGTGGACCCGAACACAAAGTACTCATGGGCATGCCTAGAGAACCAACCATATACAACAAAGTAAACGAAGTAGTCGACTGTCACGACGTTTTTATGACACACGGCGGAGGGTCATGGTTACATGGTGTTGTTGCCATTAATAAGAAAAATGATGATGATGGATTGAAGGCTATTGACGCTGCATTTGCAGGACATGCATCAATGAAACATGTTTGGATTGTGGACTCTGATATTGATATTACAAATCCGCAAGCTGTTGAATGGGCAATGGCTACAAGATTTCAAGGCGATAAGGGGATCGTTGTAAAGACTAGAGTGAAAGGCTCCTCTTTAGATCCCAGTTCTAATCCTGAAACACGTGAAACTGTAAAAGTCGGATTTGATTGTACAATACCTCTTAATAGAGATAAAGAAGATTTTATCAAACCAAAACCAGCTATGAAAGTAAAATTAGAAGATTACTTAGATTAATGATATTAACAACTGAACAAGAAAACATTCTGGAAGGTAAGCAAGGTAAAACAAGACAAAAGGCTATCCGTTTACTAATCGATCTAGGTAAAGCTGCTAAAGCAAACAGATTAGTTCCCGTAACTTCAGCTCATGTTTCTGGAGTTTCTCCTTTAACAGGAGGTGACGGGCTGATTAAATTTTTAGAGGATTTAGTAAGTGATAGTGATGGAACTGCAGTTGTAGAAACTAGCTTGAATTCTGCAGGTTGCGACAGGAATCGATTTGAAGAAATGGATATACCTGTAAAAGATTACGTTGAAAAACAGCAAATGATTTTAGATGCTTATGAGAAATTAGGAATTGAATTGTCATTATCTTGTACACCTTATGATAACATACTAGAGAAGGGGAATGCTTCTTGGGCTGAATCAAATGCAGTATGCTTTGCTAATTCATACAGTGAACTTAGAACAAACAGGGAATCCGGTCTTTCAGCCCTTGCAACTTCATTATCTGGATATACTCCTGAATATGGATTATTGCTTGATGAAAACAGAATTCCTAACATAAAAATTAATGTCTTATGTGAATTAAGTGAGCCTGTCGATTATTCAATACTAGGTGATTGGATTGGGAAACAGATAGACCCTAAATGGAAACTTGAATTCGGGCCAATTCCCCACATATATGGAATTAAAAAATTCGATTTTGAATCAAAAAAAGCTCTTACAGCTGCCTCTGCGAACTATGGAAGTGCATTATTATTTGTGGACTCTTTTACTAAGAATCCAGACAAAACCAAATATCAAGCTGAAATAGATTTTAACTATGAAGATTTACAAAAAAGGTATAGTGAATTAGCTCCTAAAACCAAAGTAGATTTAGTGACTATTGGATGTCCACAAGCTTCAATTGAAGAAATTGAAAGAACTGCTGAATTAGTAACTGGTAAGAAAATTCCCGAAAAACGACTTTGGGTTTTTACTTCTGCAATAAACTTTGATAAAGCAAAAAAAGAAGGATATGTCGACACTATTGAAACTGCTGGAGGTATGGTACTGAGAGAAACCTGTCCTGAAGTAGTTCACTACAATAACGATAAAGTTAAACATATACTTACTAATTCAATGAAAGCTGAACATTACTTGAAATCCGGCTTAAATTCAATAAGTACTTCAGTATCTAGACTTTCTGAATGTATAAAATTTGCTGAAAATAAAGATATAGTCACTGCCAAAACTATAAAATCGATAAAAACAAAAAATAAAACCTTAATCACAAATAAGACTTTGAAAACTGGACCACTTGAAATTTCAGGTAAAGGGCTAGAGTCACAAACTGAATGGAAAATAACTGGGGAAGCTCTTGTTACAGATGTACCAATCACTTTCTTGGGATTTGTAAATAGGGAAACTGGAACTATTGAAGAGGAAGGACACCCGCTAGATGGTATATCTATGGCAAATAAAATACTAATTTTTCCAAAAGGGAGTGGGTCTACTGTAGCACCTTACGTTTTACTAGGATTATTCTATAATGGAAATGGACCAAAAGCAATAATTAACACTGATTTAGATCAACAAACTATACCTGCATGTAGTTTATTGGCAGTACCATATGCACATTCTTTTGAAGATAATCCATGTATAGAAATTAATTCAGGAGATAAGATTAATCTAGCTTTGAAAGATGATAAGGTTTCGTTAAGGATTATTGATAGAAATGAATATTAACTTAATTATTCTAAGTTTATTAGCAATAACAATAGTTGGATATTTAGTCATGGTCAATGTAATTTATTACTTGTCACCAACGATTCCGAGAGATGTTTTCCCAAAGAAAAGATTCGGTAGAAATAATTGTACAAGAATAGCTGAAAATCCTAATAGAGGAGAGGGAATGAAACCACTAATTACATCGTCATCTGTAGAGGAAGTTCAAGAAAATGCTAAGAATATAATTGGTAATATGCCGCGAACAAAATTAGTAAGTGAAAAAAAAGGATTTATGCACTTTGTCCAAATTACACCTTTATTCAGATTTTACGATGATATATTTGTAAAGTTGTTCACAGAAGATGGAAAAACAAATATTTGGCTTCAAAGTCAATCAAGATTAGGCCTTCATGACTTAATGGTAAATGAGAAACGGATTAAACATATATATTCCAAATTGAAAGAACTAACGTAATTTGTCTTTGATGTAATTTTTCATTCTAGGCAATATTTTTCTAGATTCCCAATAATCCTCACACTCTTCAGACAGCAACTTGATCTCTTTCATAACTTCGTCAGTAAATTTTCGTAAATTTTCTTTATTAGATTCGGAATTTGGGAAATACATTGGTTCTCCAAATTTATAATAAAATTTTCTCCAAGGCCTTGGTACTCTTTTAGACACAGGCCACACTCCATCAGTTTGCCTAATTGCTACGGGAACTACTGCAGCTCCTGTGTGAGCTGCCAGTCTAGCTACTCCTGTTTTTCCTTGTGCCATTTTACCATCTTTTGATCTTGTACCCTCAGGAAAAATACCAATCGCCCCATCCTCTTCTAATATCTTTATTGCATTCTCTAAGCCTTCAACTCCCCCGGCTTCTCTATCAACAGGAATTACCCCTACTCTTTCAAAAACCAAACGTCTAATTCGGCCGTCAAAATGCTCCTTTTTTGATAAATATGAAACTGGCCTTTTGACTGCTGTCATTATGAATGCAGGATCTATGTGAGAAAGATGATTAGCTGCAATTATTAGAGGGCCATCTACAGGTATTTTATCTCTATCGAGATACCTAGGGCGAAACATTATTCTCAAAAACGTACCCAACGTTAATCTCGTTGTTGTGTAAGATAATGGAGTACGCTTAGACATTAAATTGTCAATAGAAGGTAGATAATATAGTACTGTGTTTTTTTTAAATCAGAGATTGTTCTTCTAAAATTACAGTTTGTACATCTTTTAATGAGTTTAAGCCATCTTCAACTTCTGTAGCAAAGCCGTCTCTATCTATTCCTATAATTGCGATCATAATTGCTTTAAGTCCAAAGGCAAATGGTTTAACTTCATGTGCACCAAATTTTGCATCTTCAGGAAGAACTCCTGGTATTTCTGAAACAATAGCTTCTATATCTGAATCTGGAGATTCTGGCATTAATCTGTATTTTAGAGCAACTTCACCCATAATTAATCTAGCTAAAAGGGGCCAATTAATTAATTTGGGCATCCAGAACAAATATTATTACTACTGATTAACATCAATAATTATGGAAGAACCTGAATTGCGTATCGGTGGCTGGGTTCAACAAAAAAAAAGAGGGAAAATTAGAAGAATATTTAGCTTTTTACTAATCATAACTGTAGGGTTGATAGTTGGAGGGCCTGCTCTAGTTAGTTACCACAGCGTAAATGTTGAGGACGGTTCGCTTTATTTAACTGCAGGGGTGTGGAATGGACCTTTTGAAAATGAAAATACTAAAGAATTTAATGGACATTTAAAAATATCAAAAGAAAGTTATGAAAGTTTAGACGGAGAATCTGGAAAACTAATTATCTTATCATTAAGTTCCTTAATTAATTTAGAAAATTTAAATTATCAAAATATTGTCGTTAACAAAGTCAAACAGCAAATTGCAAACGAAGGCCTAGAACTTCAGTCTAATGGAAACATTCTTACCGAAGTAAATCCTGTGCTTCCTTTTGGCACTTCCATATATCAGTGGACTGCTAAAACAACGGATGATTCCATTTTTTTCAGCTCCGATTATGATGGAGAACTATTTGTTAAGGTCTATTCATGGAGCCTTTGTAATGGCCCAATGGAAGAATTTGACTGTAACGCAATTATTAGTATAGCTATTGGATTAGCCCAAAAGGATATCTTACAGGCTACTGACCTAATCGAAAACGTGAGACTCTAAAATGTTCTGTCCAAAATGTAAAGCCATGCTCGTTTTGAACCGAGGAACCGGTCAAAGAGAGTGTAAAAGACCTAATTGTGGTTACTCCGAAAGTAAGGGTGAAACTAAAATCACTAGTAGGAAGATGGAAAAAAAGGAAATTGTAGTAACTGAAGGTTTAGAAGGTACACTGCCTACTGCAAAAATAATTTGTGAAAAATGTGGGCACAATGAAGCTACTTGGGTAATAAGACAAACCCGGGCTGCAGATGAACCATCAACACGAATTTATCAATGCACTAACTCTAAATGTAAACATAAATGGAGAGAGTATTAAACAAACTTAGCATTTAATTCCAATAACTTATTTTTAAGATACAAGGACATCTCCTCTTTTAATTCAGAGGAATTGTCAATATCATTCGAATGACAAATTAATTCCATGGCAACTCTCAATGATTCATCCTCTCCTAACTTGCGTAAGAAAATCATAGACAAATATTTAGACCCATCTAAACTAGATTCTCCAGAATGGTAAATTATTGAACGTGTATCTTCTTCTTTTAAATTACAAAGGTGGAGGCCTGGCATTCCCTTTGCAATCTTTGTAATTTTACTAAGCTGTAAACCTTCCACATTAAAAGAAGTATGTGATGTATAATCCTTAAAGTTTAATCTTTCAGATTCATGCTCTGATTCAGATAACTGTAAAGGTTTTACGTAACAACCCAAAAAATTTGTTCCAATATCTCCAAGCCAATCCGTACATTTCCTTCCAACAGTATCAAAGTACTGTATGACTAAAATCACTCTAGTATTTGCCCGACTTTTAGGTGAAAATGAGAACGTAATTGGAGAAGACTCTCCAGATTTAAGATGATTAATTCTAATAACGCCTGAAGGGGGTGAGAGTAAATCTAAACCTTTACCTTCGATCTTAGCTCTGATATTCATATTTTCTAACTTATTTTCTGAATTATTCAACAGATCTAATTTTAGCTCAACATCTTTTCTGCTTCTAAAACGAGCTCGTTGTAATTTTATTGAATCATTAGAGGTATTATAATCAACAAAAGCCATGTGACTTTCCATTTTTTCTAAAATTACTTCACTCTTTAGAGAACGAGCGGCTATATTATTAGAATAAGTATGGAAAAAATCTTGAAGTTTATCATCCACATTTCCCGACTCTAGCCAACCAATTATCAAGCGATTAACATCAACTTCTAATTTTTTTAGGTCATTAACCGATTGATCAATTAATTTATTAATATTTAGAATTTCATCTGTAATTCCTTTCTTGGCATCTCTGATAAAATTTTTTTGATCAAAAATGCTATTATTCTTAATTTTTGTTAGATCATACCTTTCTAATTTAGACAACAAATGATTAGCAAATTCAGATAAGTTGTCATAATTAGAATTGTCCTTAATATCACCGTACAAAGAAAAATAAGGATATATGAGAGGAACCATTTCATCAGTTTGGGCACCTTGAAGAGACAATAAATCCATAAATTCAGGCAACGAATCTAAATAATTGACATGACGCCTATGGAGATGTTCTAACTTAGTCCTTAATTTCGCTATCGTTTTGAAAGAATTCTTAAGCGAGACAAAATTGCCTCCTGATTGTTCAGTTACTAAAGTAAAATTATCTTCTATATCTCCAATATTTGACTCATAAAAAGATACTTTAGAAATTAAAGACTCTATACTTTCTAGGTTAAGATTAACTTGATTTCTTAAAAAACCTTCATTTTGAAACCAATGAATTTTATTTTCTGATGCTATAACTACATCCCCTCCAAAACTTGAAAAAGAAAAATCAACTACTTTTTCTCTAGCATAGTATGACCACGCTTGTTCTCCATTTTCATCTAAAACATGAAAATAATTATTAGAATACAATCCAGTCATCATTCCCGAATTAACTATATTGAAGTTTTGCAACTCATCTTCAGAAGAATATATCCATAATTCATCACCGTTCCTATCTTGACAAACTAATTTTTTATCACCCTCAATATAATAGTTCATAAATGATTTATTAGAATATCGAACATGACGTACATCAACTAAATCTTTTTGCCATATATGGTGCCCTGTTAATGAAAATGATATAAGATTTTTATCATTAATTGAAATTCCTCCGTCATCTGAAAAAAAAGTATTTACCTGTCCCGGTAATTCTAAAATTTTATCAAACTTATTGTCCGATATTAATGAATATATTTGATTCGTAGTTGAAATAAGAAAAGCTCCGCTCGTTGTATAGTACATATCAATAATATATTCAGAAAAATTATAATCCCATTCTAGTTCGCCAAACCTATTTAAAAATACTACAAATTTTTCTCCTCTCATCACTATATTTTTACCTAAAGGATCTAGCTCAAAATCATCGATAAGGCCGTCTGAAACATACTCCCATTTTAAATTGCCCCAATAATCAAAACAAAATAACTTTTTTGAGCTCAAAACAAAAATATTCTCCAAATCACTAGAAATTTTTAACTCATAACCTCCATCAATATCCACGACATTGAGTAACTCTCTTTCATTGAATATATTCATTGAAGTCGAGGTTAACGCAACGGCTATTTTGCCTTCTAAATCACATTCTAAAGATAAAATTTTATCTTTAACTGGCTGTTTAGCCAATAGCTTAACCGGTTTCCAAGACTCCTGCTTTACTGAGGTACTTCTTAACATGAATTAGGGGTTTTTTCCTGTAGTATACAACTAAATGCTGCTAAATAAATACAAATGCTTGGAGCCACCGGAGGGATTTGAACCCTCGGCCTGCTGATTACAAGTCAGCCGCTCAACCGGGCTAAGCTACGGTGGCTCGAAACCCTTTCGGACTACTCTAAAAAAAGGCTTTACCCCAACTTTTCACATTTTTTAAAAAAAATGCCGAACAGTATATATATGGGCCTCTTGTCGGCTGAAACCTCGATTCATTGAGAAGGAGATATGTAAGTGGCAAAAGGTCTTTACACAGCATCAGCACAACGTAACAAAAGACAAAAACATCGTTGGAACGATAGATACTATCGTAAGAGAGCTATGAAGCTCAAAGAAAAGGCTGACCCTCTACAAGGTGCACCTCAAGCAAAGGGTATAGTTGTAGAAAAGGTAGGTGTGGAAGCAAAACAGCCTAACTCTGGTATTCGAAAATGTGTAAGAGTTCAATTAATTAAAAATGGCAGACAAGTAACCGCTCTAGCTCCAGGCAACCTCGCTATAAGTTTCATTGATGAACATGATGAAGTTGTAATCGAAGGTGTCGGTGGAAGAATGGGAAGATCATATGGAGATTTATCTGGTGTACGTTACAGAGTTGCAAAAGTAAATAATGTTTCATTGAAAGAAATGGTCCGTGGAAGAAAAGAGAAACCAATTAGGTAAATTATATGGCTGAAGATAAAGAAATTAATAACGAAGAGGCTACCGAAACCAAGGCCGAAGAGCCGGAAGTGGAACTACCTGTAGTTCCACTATTTGGTAAATGGGACTTAACAGAAGTAGATGTTGAAGACAAAACCTTAGAGCGCCATATAAATTTGAATGCATTTCAAGTTCCACATACTGGGGGAAGGCATTCTAAGAAAAGATTTGGAAAAAGAAACTTAACAGTCATTGAAAGGATAATTAATAACTTAATGAGATCCGAAAAATATACTGGTAAAAAAGCTCAAGCATATTCTGTTTTGAAGAATTCGTTTGAACTTATTCATGAAAAGAAAAAAGACAATCCTGCACAACACATGGTTAAAGCACTTGAGAATTCAGCTCCGAGAGCTGAAGTAGTTTCTCTAAGATATGGTGGAATAAGGGTATACAGCGGTGTAGATGTTTCTCCGACAAGGAGAATTGACACTGCTATCCGAAATCTATGTATCGGTGCTTTAAGTTCATCAAAAAAACAACGCTCAATTGAAAAAGCTCTTGCAAAAGAAATTATGCTAGCTTCTGAAGCTAATCCTGATTCTTATGCTATTGGTAAAAAGGAAGAAGTTGAGCGTCAAGCTGAAGCTGCACACAACTAAAGTGAAAAAAAATGGGCCGTAAAGAAGACAACATAAAGCGGGCAACTGCTTTATTTACAAAGCTAGGACAAATAAGAAACATAGGTACTGCCGCACATATTGATCATGGTAAAACAACATTATCTGACAACTTAATCTTCGGAGCAGGAATGATGTCTGAAGATTTAGCTGGAAAACAATTAATGCTAGATTTTGATGAACAAGAATCTGCTAGAGGAATTACAATCAATGCAGCTAATGCATCTATGGTTCACGAGCACAAAGGTGAAGATTATCTAATCAATTTGATCGATACCCCAGGTCACGTTGACTTTGGCGGTGACGTTACAAGAGCAATGAGAGCTCTTGATGGTGTGATTATTGTTGTTTGTGCTGTCGAAGGAATAATGCCTCAAACTGAAACTGTCATTAGACAAGCTCTAAAAGAAAAAGTTAAACCTGTTTTGTTCATAAACAAAGTAGACCGTTTAATTGCTGAGTTACAAGTGACTCCTGAAGACATGATGCAAAGATTTGGGAAAATAATTACTGAAGTTAATAAATTAATTAGTCGAATGGTTCCAGAAGAATTCAAAAAAGAGTGGATGGTTGATGCTCAGGCAGGTACTGTTGCTTTTGGTTCCGCATATCACAATTGGGCAACATCTTTGCCATTCATGGCTAAAAAGAATGTTAATTTCAAGCAAATTTATGAATTTATGGAAAAAGAGCAGAAAAGAGAACTAGCACAAGCTGCTCCTTTGCATGAAGTATTATTAGACATGATTGTAGAAAAATTACCATCTGCAGATGACGCTCAAAAATATCGTATCCCTCACATCTGGAGAGGTGAAGCTGAAGAAGATATTGGACAAGCTATGGTAAATGCTGATGGGAAAGGCGACTCGGCTTTCATGGTTACCAAAGTTGTATTAGACCCACATGCGGGAGAAATTGCAGTTGGTCGCTTGTTCTCAGGTTCTATCAAAAAAGGTGATCAAATGTATGTTGCAGGTATGCCAAACGCAAACAGAGTACAATCTGTAGGTATGTTTGTCGGCGGTGATCGTATTGCAACTGAGACTGTAACTGCAGGAAACATCATTGCAGTTTCTGGATTAAGAGATGCTCAGTCCGGTTCAACTATTTCATCTAATAAGGAAATGACGCCATTTGAAAGAATCGTACATAATTCTGATCCAGTTGTAACTACTGCAATAGAAGCTAAACACACTAAAGATCTTCCTAAACTTGTTGAAGTTCTTCGAGCTGTAGCTAAATCAGATCCTTCCATTCAAATTGACAGTAATTTAGAAACTGGAGAACATTTAATGTCTGGAATGGGTGAATTACATTTGGAAATTACAGAATATAGAATTAAAAATGAACACGGGGTTGAAATTACTACTTCACCACCTATTGTTGTTTACAGAGAAACTGTAGCAATGCAGTCTCCTGGGGACTTTGAGGGTAAATCACCTAACAAACACAACCGTTTCTACATTACAGTAGAGCCGCTAGAAGATGATGTTAGAGAAGCTATTGTAGATGGAACGATACCTTCTGGTAATATTAAAAAATCAAAGGAAGTTGCACGACAATTAATAGACATGGGATGGACAAAAGTCCACGGCCGTGGTGTTCTGTGCATAGAAAATGGTTGCGTTTTTGTTGATGCAACAAAAGGTATTCAGAATTTGTTCGAAACTAGAGAGTTGTTAATTGAAGCTTTCAACGAAGTTGTGAAGAGAGGACCTCGAGCGCATGAAAAAATGATGGGGGTAAAAATTATCTTGAATGATGCTAAACTGCATGAGGATGCTATTCATAGAGGACCTGCACAAACTATTCCTGCTGTAAGAAATGGAATTAATGGGGCTCTTGTTTCTGCGGGTGTTGCATTGTTAGAACCAAAACAAAATGTTTACATTAACGTTCCTCAAGAGTTAATGGGATCTGTAACTGGTGAAATGTCACAAAGACGTGCTGAAATTGCAGGCATGGAAACTGAAGGCGATATGGCCATAATTACTGCTAAAGCTCCTGTCAAGGAAATGTTTGGATTTGCAAGTGAAATTCGATCGGCTACTGGAGGTAGAGCGCTATGGAGTACTGAGTTTGCAGGTTACGAAGCATTACCTAGAGAATTAATTGACGGAATTACTGAAGACATCAGACAACGAAAAGGCTTGAAAGCTGAAATGCCAAGGCCTGAAAATTTCTCTTAAGATTGAAACATTATTCACTATTTTGTTGAACTGGTCGGAAGGGATGAACCCAAGCTGCTAAATTACGAGGGCTTCGTGTTTGTATCCACAATTTACCATTCCCATGGTAATTACAAATTAATTGATCTCCAAATAAAAAGCTACGAATTCTCCTTCCTGAACGACCGATACTGTAATCCAAAGAACTTTCCCAGGCAACTGCATAACCATTATCTACAGTATAGGAACCTTGAACATCTACTTCTTGGACATCTCCATATGAACCAAAGAATAGTAAGCCAGTTCCACTTACCCTAAGACCTAACATTCCTTCTGCAAATGTGCCCATAAAACCTTCCCAAGATGCACTGGTTTCAATATTTCCTACATGACAAAGATAGGCGCCACGTTCCATATAAATTGTCTCATTATTAAGCTCTTTTACTATAATATCTCCTGAGTAACCTGGTGCAATTCCTATCTTACCTGAACCACCTTCAGCAGTATAAGTATTAAGAAAGAAAGACTCCCCACCCATTCTTCTCTTCAAACCTGCGAAAAAACCTCCTTTCATCTCAGTTTTTGGCTTAATTGTAGTATCCATCCAAGACATTGAACCTGGTTCAACAATAACTGACTCACCCTCATTTAATGACATTTCAACAAGTGCGTATGAAGGTGCTGAGATTATGTCGTATTTCATTAGCTCTCCCTTGGTGGCAATAAAGGACCCAAAGCTCCACCAAGCCTACTTGGATCATGTGATTGAACTAATATTTTACCTTGTCCTCTAAATTTCATAACTAGCCCTTCGCCTGACATCATGGAAGAAATCCAACCCCCGCCGGCCTTACTTATTTCATACTCTAGCCCTTCAGTAAAGGCTATCAAATGTCCATTATCTATTGTTATTCCATTTCCAATAGAAACCTCAGAAATCCTACCGAAACCATTTACAAGTAAGTCTCCTTTTCCTGAAGCTCTTACGAAGACTAAACCTTCTTTACTAAACATCCCCTTAACTAATCCTTGATATTGAGTATCCAAATCAATACCACCCGAAGAACCAAGGTAACTCCCGCCTGAGCATATCCAAGTATCTGAACCAACTTCTACTTTTCGTACTTCTCCCTGATGCGTTGGAGCAAGACCTACTTCTGCAGCTGTATTATCTGATGTTTGATAGGAAGACAAAAAGAAAGACTCTCCGGCAAACATTGCTTTCACACCTGATTTGAAAGCACCCCATAAACCTTCATCCTTTTTTCTACGAGATTCAACCTCGATAGACATATTCGGAGATGCCCTATACATTGCACCTGCCTCTGAGACAAACTTTTCTCCTGGTTCTAGAACTACAAGTGCTGAACCGAAGGCTCCTTCAGTATCTATTTTTATATTCATATTAACCTCGGTGTAAGCCAAGAAGCAATACCATCTATAGTCCTTGTTTGTAAATATATTTTTCCGGTGCCGTTAAACGTCATAACTAAACCTTCTCCTGAAAGCATCGTTGATTTCCAATTTCCCATTCCTGATATCTTATAATTTAGTGTAGGTTCAAAGCCTACAACATGCCCCGTATCAACTATAAATTCTCCGTTAATCTCTTTCTCAATTATTCCTCCAAAGGAATTGAAAAATAAATCTCCATTACCTGAGGCCTCTAAAAGAAAGGCTCCTTCTCCTGAAAACAAAGCTTTGAGACCTCCAAATTTAGCTTTGATATTTACCCCAGGTGTACATGCCAGAAAAGAACCTGCCATTATATTCAAACGATTATTAGATAAATTGTAATGCTCAACTGCGCCAGGTATTGAAGGTGCAAATGTAAGAGTACCACCATTTTCATGACTGTATTTGCCTAAGAAAAAATTTTCTCCTCCGAACATTTTACGGAATATTGCAGAAAAGAAACCTCCCTGTCTCTGAAAACTAGACTTCATATTTGAAGACATTCTAGACATTGCTCCGGGCTCTATCAAAAATACTTCCCCAGGACCTAGTTCTACGTCAACTTCTCCGTAAGAAGGATTACCTTTGATGTCAAACTTCATACCTCGTTAATAGTGGCTGAGCTATTTAACTTAAATCGTCCACTCCACATGTTAATACGATGAGCAAAGAAAAACCTCTGATAACTCCTGTTTTATTAGCCGGATGTTTTATCATCCTTGTAGGTTTTTCCATACGCGCATCATATGGTGTTTTTCAAATTCCGATAGCTAATGAATTTGGGTGGCCAAGAGCTGAATTTAGTTTGGCAATAGCAATTCAAAATCTAGCTTGGGGGTTTGGTAGTCCTTTTTTTGGTGCAATGGCTGAAAGAATGGGAGACCGAAAAGCCATCATTTTAGGTGCAGTACTTTATGCCCTAGGTTTGGTTTTGTCTGCTGGAGCCACTACGCCTTTAGAACATCAAATATATGAAATCTTAGTTGGCTTTGGTATTGCTGGAACTGGGTTCGGCGTTATTCTTGCAGTAATAGGCAGAGCAAGTTCCGATGATAATAGGCAGATGAGTTTGTCTATAGCCACAGCATCTGGTTCAGCTGGCCAAATTATAGGACCGCCTGCAGCCATTGCTCTACTATCTCTAATGGAATGGCAGATGGTCTTCATTGTTTTTGCTGCATCCATATTGTCTGTGTTAGTCCTATTACCTTTCATGAAGACGCCTGAAATGGCTACCAAAGGCGAAATCGAAGAAAGTCTCAGTGATATATTGAAACTTGCATCTAGAGATCCTTCTTTTGCCATGATTTTTATTGGCTTTTTTGCATGCGGTTACCAATTGGCATTTATTACGGCACACTTTCCAGCTTTAGTTACGGAAATGAGTGCTCCTGTTGAATCTTACGGATGGTGCGGAGATTTAGGAATTACTACAACTGCTGCACTGGGCGGACTATCTATATCAATAATTGGTTTTGCTAACATAATTGGAACTCTAGTTGCTGGATGGGCTGGTAAAAAATATAAAAAAAAATGGTTGCTTTCTGGAATTTACGCCGGAAGATCTATCATATCTGCTTGGTTTATCTTGACGCCCATTACCGCGAATACTGTGTTAATTTTTTCTTTCGCTTTAGGGTTTTTATGGTTAGCAACAGTTCCGTTAACAAGTGGACTTGTAGCTCATATATATGGCCTAAAATATATGGCCACGTTGTACGGAATCGTTTTCTTTTCACACCAATTAGGTAGCTTCGTAGGTGTGTGGTTAGGAGGTGTATTGTACGATGATTACGGAACATACACTTTTGTATGGTGGGTAGGAATAGCTATAGGAATTTTTTCAGCCATAATTCATTTACCTATTAAAGAAGAGAAAAAAATATTACCTCAATAACATATTAATTATTCCTCGATTAATTGAGGGAATGCTTTATTTACCCCCTATCCTGCCGACATATCAATCCCAAGGAGGGAAATTATAATGGCTGAAAAACAACATTTGAACGTAGTATTCATTGGTCACGTCGACCATGGTAAGTCAACAACAGTAGGTAGAGTCCTATTGGAAGGGGGTGCTATAGAACAGCACTTGATAGATAAATTCAGGAAAGAAGCCGAAGAACGCGGAAAAGCTGGTTTTGAATTGGCTTATGTCATGGATAATCTAAAAGAAGAAAGAGAGCGTGGTGTCACTATCGATGTAGCTCACAAAGAGTTTAAAACTGATTCGAAGCATTTCACCATTATTGACGCTCCTGGACACAGAGATTTCGTAAAGAATATGATTACAGGTACTTCCCAAGCTGACGCTGCTGTGTTAGTTGTTGCAGCAGACGACGGTATTGCAGCCCAAACTAAAGAGCACTTATGGTTGTCAAAAGTTATGGGAATTGAACAGATGATTATATCTGTAAACAAAATGGATATTACAAAACCTGCATACAGCGAAGATAGATTCAACGAAGTTGTTAAGGAAGTAAAGAGTATGTTAGCAATGGTTGGATTCTCAGATGATCAAGTTAGCATTTTACCAGCCTCAGGTTGGAAAGCCGATAATATCAAGGAAACCGGAGACAATCTCTCATGGTGGAAAGGAGATACCTTACTAGGTGCTTTAGATAAACTAAATCCACCATCAGGTTCTGCTGACGCAAGTGTAAGAATTCCAATACAAGATGTTTACAAAATATCAGGTATCGGTGCTGTACCTGTAGGTCGTGTCGAAACCGGAACAATTAAAGCAGGTACAAAACTAATTTTCAAACCATCAGCTCATCCTGGCGGTAAAGTTGGTGAAGTTAAGTCTGTTGAAATGCACCACGCTGAAGTTCCATCCGCTGGACCTGGTGCTAATATCGGATTTAATTGCCGAGGTATTTCTCACACTGACATTAGAAGAGGAGATGTTGGAGGGCCAGAAAATGACCCACCTACCGTTGCTCGTGCATTCAAAGCTCAAGTAATGATTCTTGATCACCCTAATGTAATCACTCAAGGTTACACTCCAGTATTCCACTGTCACACTGCACAAGTTGCATGTACATTCGATAAACTTCTTGCAAAAATGGACCCAAGAACTGGACAAGTTACTGAAGAGAACCCTGACTTCTTAAAGAAAGGAGATGCAGCTATGGTTCTTATCAAACCAACTAAACCTTTGGCAATTGAAGAACAATCTAAGTTCAAGCCTTTGGCAAGATTTGCAATTAGAGACATGGGAGCTACTGTAGCTGCCGGTATGTGTCTAAAAATCGAAGAACACTGGGATTGAGTAGATAATTAATGGCTCCAAAGAAGGCATCTAGCAGAGCTTGTATTTCGCTGCATTCTTTGAGTTATGACATTGTCGATAGTGTTTGTGAACAGATAAAAACTATTTCAGATAGAACTGGAGTTGGAATGACTGGGCCAATACCGTTACCAACTAAGAAGTTGAAGGTACCTGTAAGAAAATCACCTGACGGTGAAGGATCTGAAACTTGGGATCGATGGGAAGCAAGATTACATAAAAGATTGATTTACATTGACGCAGATGAAAGAGCTATGAGACAATTGATGAGAATTCAAATTCCTGATGGAGTTAAAATTTCTATCCAAATTCAAACTTAGACATAAGAAGAAGCAATCATACAAAACATAGTTGCTGAAGAATATATTGGTAACCATGAGTAGCGAGCAACCTCAATAATTGAATTAGCCGCCGCGCTAATCTTGTCTTGTTTACCTTGACCCATTATTTCGACACCATCAACATAAACTGTACCCATCGCAGATTCAGCATCTGAAATATCTGCTATAGCTTCATCAAGAACTTGATTTGCTGAAGATAAAAGCCCATCAGAATCAGATAATGGATTAAAACCGCCCGGTTTAATATTCACAAAGTGATTATCTGTTGTTGAAATAAGCAAATTATCTACCTTTCCTTTTAATTTTTTTTGTAAATCCTCATTCATTCCTGGACCTAAGCCATTTGCATCCCAAAGTAAAATACCCGTTAATTCTTTCTTATCATTAACTTCATTTTCAAAAACTGCAGCCCTGACGCCGCCTGGCCCTATGCCTCTACCCAGATTTTCACCAGGAATATGCGAAAAACCTACCTTCAAATTATTAAAATCTAATTTACGACTTTCTGAAATAGCTGCAGCCGCATGCTTTTCAAGTAATGAACCTTCTTTAGAACCTGCTGCCAAAGGCGGCCTTCCCCAACCTTCTTGATTGTGTAGATCTATAACTATTCGTTCCCCTTTAGTGTCTAAGGATGAACTTTCTAAACGAGCTGACAGCTCTGGAAGAATGTCATCACTATCTCCTGGACTAGCGAAAATGAGACTACCTTCACCAAAATTTAGAACATGAGCTGAAGGTGTTTTTCCCTTACTAACCAAAGCTCTTGATTTATTTGAATAAACTGCATCTTCAGACGCTTCTACCATTGCCTTACCAATCCTTGTAATATCTTCATCACGTAAGGGGTTATGATCATTAGTTGACGATCCATGAAAGGCAAAACCCAAACCTGGCAAAGTGGGTTCGATTTTTACCGGAAGGTTCGAGCCTCCGAGATTTCCTAGAGGGCCTGGATGAACTCCAGGTACTGCGAAAAACGCTACTGACTTCCCATCCTTCTTAATTGAAACCCAACTATTTCGTGTCTCAACGACTTGACAAATTTCTCGTATTGCCTCGGTTAATCTTCGACCATCTCCGGTCGAAAAATGATCAATAAAGGCAGCCATGTGCCTTGTTCCACTTACTCCAACTGCTTTTTTGTACGGAGAATCTACCAAGAAAAGATAGAAATGACTTGCAAAAACAAGAGAAAGAGTTGCTAATAATCCAAAATTAAAAGAATGCTCTGAATCGCCATACCAAAAGAAGTAGATACTAACAAATGGAGAAAACAAAGATAAAGGTAAAGCTACTCTTGCAGGTGCACTTCCATGTGTTCTAAGTGTCAGATACCATAATCCACCCATACAACCAAAGCCAAATGCTAGGCCCTCGTTAGCTAAATCATATGAATAACCAACGAATGTTGTAATAATCATTAGTACTGAACCCGTAGCGCCAGCTTGAAGTCCATATCTAAGAGGATATCTTCCATCCCAAATCCAAGAAATGTTAGTTACTAAATAAGACGTTAAAAGAACCGGAAGGGAAAAAGTTACCATGCTAAAAATGGCATAATCTATATTAGTTTCAGCCCTACCTAGCCAAAGTATTCCGCTATATACTAACAAAGAAGTTGTAAAGAAAAATAATACAAAACTAAATAAGCTTGTAGGAGTATGATACAAGAAAGCAGATAGTCTCGCTGGAGGAGGACTTATCTTATCTACTTTTAACTCGGGAACCATTATTTTGAATGAATTGCATTAGTTAAGGCAGTCATTTCCTCTTTAAGACTTTGAGATGTTTCTACAAAAGTACCAGTAACTACTATATCTGCTCCTGCCGCAACTACTTTACGTGCCGATTCAGGCGTGCGAATACCTCCGCCAACTATTAATGTTACGTCAATTGACTCTCTTACTGATTTAATAATATCTTCAGGAACAGGTTCAGATGCACCTGAACCGGCCTCAAGATATATGTATTTCATACCTAAATATTGTCCCGCTAGCGCATGAGAAACTACCAAATCAGGCTGATCCCTAGGCAAAGGTTGGGCTTGACCAACTCTACCGGCAGTCATTCCCGGCGCCACTACAAGATAAGCCATAGATAAGGGCTCTAATCCCGTCTTTTTAACCCATGGTGCGCTTGCTATTTGCTCGCCAACGAGAAATTGTCGACTTTCACTATTTAGAAGTGACATGAAGAAAATTGCATCTGCTTTGCCTGAGACTGAAGAAGCATGTGTAGGAAAAAGAATCACTGGCATGTGTGTTGTTTGTTTAATTGTTTCTACAGCTAAATCCACGTTTTCGAGGCTTAAATCTGTAGAACCGCCGACCATAAATCCATCGGTTCCAGCTTCTGCTGTTTGTTTAGCTAATGTAATCAAATCATCAGCACTAGTTTTACCGGGATCAAGAAGGGTGAAGTGTAGAGGACGTGCCTCCCTTCGGCTGGAGATGTATTCTTGTACTTTCAACTTATTAGCGATGAAAGTATGCCATTAAAAGAACAACCCATGACCTTTACTAAAATCTAATCCCATTCCATATCGAAGTCCATATCCTCTGTTTCTTCTTCAACTGCCTTTGTCGGAGTTACTGCAACAGGTTCAGCTGCGACTGCAACAGGTTCAGCTGCGACTGCAACAGGTTCAGCTGCGACTGCAACAGGTTCTACTGCGGCTGCAACAGGCTCTACTGCGGCTGCAACAGGCTCTACTGCGGCTGCAGCAGGTTCTACTGCAATAGGATTAGAAGTTACATCCTCCAGAAAATTTGCTATTTCATCTGCTGAAGGTAGTGAAGACAACCTACTTCCTGGTAAAAATTTTGTACCCATTTCAGGAACCATTTCACCCCTAAGGCGCAAAACTGTATCTTTATCAATCTGAGTGTAAGAATCCGAATAGTCTCCCCTTCCTACAGAAGGCGGGTACATCACAAACTCTCTTTGACGACGTGCTGCCTTAGTTGGCCTAGGAGGCAATCTAACTTCGGACGTGGAAAAATCCTCTGGGACTTCGGTAAGTCCTACTGTTGATGGTAGGGCTGTGTAAAATTGAGGTTCATCTGAAACTACTTTTCTCTTTGGACGACGTTTCTTTCTGGACTTCTTAGGAGAGTTAACAATAAAGTAAGATAAGATTGACAAAGAAATCATGCATAAAATAGCTCCAGTAATGTTGCTAATTATCTTTGCAGCTATGAGAAAAAAAACAATAAAAACTATTATCAAAACGGAAACTAATTGGACTGCTAATGAACCAAAACTAAGGCCCTTCTTACTTGATTTTTTAGGTGGGCGCCTTCCTCGTTTCCTTTGACTGCGGACCATTTGGATAAATTGTCACAGTAGATAGAGTATAAGGATTTACCTATAGGAAAGTCTTTTTGTATTGATGGCTTAAGCAACTAAAATGATTAAGGTTGAATGTGACGGAGAGGTGCTTGAATTTTCGAATGAAATCAGCGCAAACGAAGTCATTAAAAAGGCATATGGAAAAAAATCTGGTGCTGTTGCAGCCTTAGTTAATGATGAAGAAAAAGATTTATCTTATTTATTAACCCAAAGTTGCCGAGTTGAACCCATTCAAGATAATTCTAATGAAGGTTTATACATAATGAGACATTCATGTGCACATCTTTTAGCACAAGCTGTTACAGAACTGTTTCCTAATGCAAAACCAACAATAGGGCCTCCTATAGATGATGGTTTTTATTACGATTTTTTTATGGACCCCATTAATGAAGATGACTTAAGAAGAATCGAAAAGTTAATGAAAAAAATAGTCAAACAAAATTTACCAATCGAAAGACAAGAACATAATAATGAGACTTTGAGAAAAATGTTTTCTGACAACTCATTTAAAATGGAAATAATGGATGATAAAATTGGACAAGAAGTTGGCTCTTCAGTATATAAACAAGGTAATTTTGTGGATCTTTGCAGAGGGCCACACGTCGAAAGTACTTCTAAATTAAGATGGTTTAAGCTAACTAACACAAGCCAAGCATTTTGGAGGGCTGATTCATCAAGAGAAACGCTTGTTAGAATTTATGGAATGTGCTATTCATCAAAAGAAGACCTTCAGAATCGTGAAAATTTACTTCGTGAGGCTGCAAAGAGAGACCATCGAAAATTAGGGAAAGATTTACAATTATTTCACATTGATGAAATGGTAGGTCAAGGATTAGTTCTTTGGACGCCACGAGGAACTATAATACGAAATGAACTACAACAGTTTATTTCAGAACATTTAATCCTCCAAGGTTACCAACAAATATACACGCCACATATTGGAAAGCTCGATCTTTATCGGACATCGGGCCATTTCCCGTACTATCAAGATAGTCAATATCCTCCAATAATAAAGCGAGATACTTTACGCAAATTATCCGATGAAAACTGTACCTGTGGAGAACTATCTAATCTAATGTCAGATGGTGAAATTGATGGATACATGCTAAAGCCTATGAATTGTCCACATCATATTCGCGTGTACACAAGTCAGCCAAGATCATATCGTGACTTGCCTTTAAGATTGGCCGAATTTGGAACTGTGTACCGCTGGGAGCAGTCTGGAGAAATCTCAGGGATGACTAGAGTAAGGGGCTTTACTCAAGATGATGCTCACTTATTCGTGACGGAGGAACAAATTGAGCAAGAGTTGCTTGGTTGTATTGAATTAGTCAAAGTTATTTTTGGGACACTTGGAATGGAAGATTATCGTGTTAGAATTGGACTCCGAGCTTCTGATTCTGATAAATATGTAGGTAGTCCCGAAAAATGGAATACCGCTGAAGAAGCGTGTCGAAATGCTGCAGCATCACTAGGTGTTGAATTTAGTGAGGAACCCGGCGAGGCTGCTTTTTACGGTCCAAAGATTGACTTTGTTGTAAAAGACGTATTGGGAAGAGAATGGCAATTGGGTACTGTACAAGTGGACTATAACTTACCAGAAAGATTTGACCTTACATATGTTGGTTCAGATGGTGAAAAACATCGCCCCGTTATGATCCATAGAGCACCATTTGGTTCTATGGAAAGGTTTTGCGGAGTACTGATTGAGCATTTCAATGGAATGTTTCCAACTTGGCTTTCTCCTACACAAGTTCATATTTTGACTATATCTGAAAAGCATAAGAAATACGCAGAAAAAATTGCTAAAACTCTACGTGATTTAGCACTGCGAGTCGAAGTAGACTCTGGCGATGATACTATTGGAAAGAAACTAAGAACTCATAGAAAAATGAGGCCTGCATACCTTATGATTCTTGGGGATGATGAGCAAAAAAATGAAACTGTATCATTTATGGGGCCCGACCGAGAGCAAAATACAGGAATACTGCTGGAAAAATTTATATCAGATATAACTACAGAAATAAAATCAAAATTATAAAATAATTTTATTGGCGCCGAGGGAGGGATTTGAACCCCCGAGGGAAATTTCCCACCGGCTTTCAAGGCCGGCGCTATACCGGGCTAAGCGACCTCGGCTCATAAAAAAAGAGATCAGCCCAAAATAATTTGGGCTAACCATTTTTGACTCTAAGTAAATTTAAATTTACTTTCGGCCGCGAGCCATCTCGGACCTAGCTACATCGCCATCTTTGTCGATGTAATATAGGAATTTATCTTCTCTAGTGACACCTGCATCTGCGACTTTTTCTGGTCCGCCGCCGGTCTTTTTACCGCCTCGAGCCATCTTAGTTCGCCATACGTGTCCGTCTTTTCCTAAGTAATATAGGTAGCCTGCTTCTTTTGTTACTCCTGTCTTTTCAACTTTTTCAGCCATGGTTTAACACCAATTGTTTAGAAAGTGTAGTGTATATATACTTATCCTGTGAACGTCGTCGACAAAAAAAGGGATAGATATGTTTATAACTAAGGTTCTAAAATAACAACTTATGGACATGTCCACAGAAATCGGCGATGGAGTAATTATGGACTATTTCGTATCTATGTTATTGATCGGAATCGGAGTTGCTCTCTTAGCTACTGGCTTATTCACATCATATTTCGGTGCTGGTAAATCTCAAAAGATTGGTCTCGGCCTCTTGGTCACTGGAATTTTAGCAATAGTCATAACATATATCCTAACTTTTGAAGCTGGAACTGGAGTAACAACTCAATTTGATGACGGAGTATTCATGGATGCACTGATATCTGGAATTTCAGCGCTAGCTGGAATGATTATTGGAATGTTTGTAATCTTATTTGTACTTATGAAAGTAGATACTGTAGATGATTTAGAAGATTTAGACTTAGAAGATCTCGAAGATTTGGACTTAGATGAAGAACTTAAAAAATTAGAAAAAGAATTAAATGCTGAATCAACGGATTCATCAGGAGAGGAGGAATAAAATGGCCGAAACATCTGAAATTGCAATATCTATGCTTATTGTTGGTTCTGCCTTATCTATGCTATTAATGGGATTGCTGATATCATATTACGGCAGTAGTAAAACTAGAAATGTTGGCATTTTATTTTTAGCGCTAGGTATAGCTTTAATGTACTACGTAACTTCAATGGCGTATGACAGTGTAGTATTCATGAACTCTATCCTCGCTTTCATTGGTGGAATGCTAGGTGGAATTATTGGTATAGTTATTTTCTTAATTGCAATAATTAAATCATAATTAATCAGCATTAGTCTAAAATAGAATAGCGATGCCTAAGCTTCGTGAAGTCGGAAGACAACCTTTGGGATACGGGAAAAGAAGACGATACTTCTAGCTCAGACTCTGAGGATTATAGTTCAACTCTAGACTTATCTGAAGCCTCGCCTGAAAAAGATGAGAAAGAAATTAATCTAGCTATACCTGAAGAAGGTGAAGCTATTGAAAATGACGAGGATTGGGCAATCCCTATAGCTGAAGATGTTGATGGCTTAAATCTAAGAACTATTGGAATAGTAGGTACTGTTGTCATTCTCCTTCTAACTGGAACTCTCTTCTTCTTATTAAATGAAACAAACGCTGAAATTGAAGTTCCCAATGAAAGATACGATGAACAAATTAATTATAACGTAAATGGCTTCTTAAATTTTGACAGTAATTTAGATGTTCCTATACCCTTTGGGTTCTTTGACAATGATATTGTAATAAATAATTTAGACGTTGTTTTCCAGGGTGAGCTATCTCTTGGAATAGAAGGACCTCGGCATGTTGAAAAAAATGGATATGGTGAGACTAAAAATTCTCTTTTTAGGAAATATATAGAGCAAGACCTTGATGATGTTGATGGCACAATCACTGAAGAAGGATCTGAACCTGCTGAACTAAAAAATTCAAACATAAAGAGTACACAAGATCAATATGTTGATAGCAGTTCACTAAACATTATACGATCTGATATAGTTTCTAATGCTTCCACTGCAAAAATCTCAGGAATAGGTCAACGATGGGCATGGCAGAGCGCTACGGATTGGATACCTCGCCAACATAGCAGCGGCATATTGCCTCATGGAAATGCATACATTGGAAAGACTTTGACAGTAGGCGACAGTGGAACTCTTTACGAAAGTGGCATCCAATTTACTACTAAAGTCGATAAAGGTGAAAAAATAAAAGATTATGATACCGTAAAAATTCAAATCATGACCTCATACGTATCTGATTCATTACTAGGATATGAATATGAATACAGTTATACATTTTCTTTTTACATGTCAGAAGTTAGTAGTCTCCCTTTAAAATTTGAAATGAGATTAACTTCTGAAGCAAAATCACCCGGAGCTCAACTATATTCAATTGATCTGAAATATACTGCCACAGCTAAAGATGTATTTGAGGGAAATGAATTTGTCCCTACCAAAAATTACGATTCTGTTTCACCTAATAGTGAGGGTGAATTTTTAGCTTGGGATAATGGTGCGCCTGCCTTAGGCACATCTTGCGATGAAAATTCACAGCTGAGTGAAAATTTTAACCTACAATCTGGAATTAATGCAGCTAGGAACAATATCTCTTCATTTGATAATTACATCAAAGACCAACAGGCCAAAAAAGAAGAAGCTTTTGTAATTGAAGCTAATTTTAGCTCTAACAATAATAATAGATGGAATTTTACAATGGCACACAGTAATGAGCAATCTCAGAAAGTAGATGGCTGGATTCTAGACTACCGTCAGGAAAAAATTAATGGCACTACTAATGTAAATGGAACCGAAGTAGAATTAGATAACCCTATTTTAAAAATGGAAGAAATAGAAACACCATTGACCGTTTGCTCAGCTGAAAATCTTATGACTGATTTTGAAGAAATTGCTGATTGGGCTATCGATAAAAATACTAATAATGTTAATTACGAAACTACTACTCTTATTTTAGGCCAAAATTTGATATCTGAACAAAGCCTTTCATCTCCAACTTCTATTCTTGACTTTGGAAATTTAGATTTAATTAGCGCAATCTCGGACTTAAATTCGGGGAACTGGAACTTCAATGATTATTCTAATAATATTGATGTTGATACTGCAGGAAGTTACGCATATTTCCTTGATAGGAGTGGGGGTAGTGACTCTTTAGGTTATGATTATCAGGAAGTAGCTGGAATTGATGCTAAAAACGGATTAGTTATGTTTAATTTGCAATCTAAAAATGCACTTTAGCCAATATAGTTAACATCTACTTTTTCTTCAACTTCAGATTCACTCTCTTTCAATTGATTTGTTATGCTATCAACTTGCTTAGCTCTTTTTTCTAATTCTTCAAGATCTATTTCGATACCTAATAATTTCTGAAGTGATTTCAAAACAACACTTGCAGATTTAGGGTCTACCATATATCCACTAGTTTCTCCCATCAAACAACCGCCTTCTATTCCTTGCAACTTACCCAAACCTAACAAAAGTCCTGAAGCTCCAACGATTCCAGCACCAGGTTCACCATCTATGAATTCAACATCTGCTGATTTGAATAACTCTACCACATCTTGAGAAGTCGCTGCGCCAAGAACTCTAGGCTCAGGAACTAATTTACCCAAGCCATAACCACCTAAGGTAAAAATACTAGAAACTCCCATCTCTTTGACAAGTGAGATTAATTGATTGCATAATTCATACTGCCCGGAAGAATCCATACCTTGGTATTCACCTACTAAAAATAACAAATCTTTGTTTTTGCCTTTACCTTTATGATAATAAAGTTCATTATTTACTAATTTAACAACACCATCATCATCAATCAAAACTTGTGGAGGAAAATGGGAAGAATATATTTCAGTACATTTTTTAGCCTTTAATTCTTCAATTAAATGCATTGCTGCTAATTTACCAACATTACCTACACCTGGCAAACCTTCGAGGAGTATTGCATCTTTTAATTTAATATCCTCAATTTTAACAATTTCTGTAAAGCTCAAGATGATTTCTCCTTTAACATTCTTCGATACTTTCCATATTTATCTTCAGGAGAATATTTAGGAGGGAGTGGATTTGATGTTTTACTGTTACAATTATCACACATAGAACCTAATGTAAACACATTGCATTTCTTACAATGCAAAATTGAAGAACGCATTATGCCCTCTCAAAGGAACCTACACCACCCTCTTTTTTGAGGAGACTTAAAACCATATCCACTGCAGATTTTAGTTCTTCTTCTGCCTGTTTGTAATTTGGAGCTTTGACTAATATTCTATAGTTAGGTGCTCCGTCTGAAGTTATTGTTAATTTGCTATCTTCATGAATTGCTTCAGGGCCCATCAATGAAGCTTTAATTCCTTCTACGCCGTCTTCTTTTTCGGAAACCAAACTAAGCATTCCACCTATGGTAACATATGGTGGAGTAACATTTTCAATTCCTACTTTAATAAATTCAGAAACCCATTTTCCTTTCCACGCTTTTTTGAAATCGTCACCGTTAATGACTGATTCTTCAAATGCGCGATATAGGCTTTCGTAATTATTAACTAAATCTTCTCTAATTTCATTACGCAATTTTTCGTAATCAACTTTTATGTTCTTCGCAACAAGTTCAAGTAATTTGGAAGCACGTTGTTCATTTTTCCATTCTCTTATTTTCTCTTTTTTTCTATGTCCTGAAACTTGTCTTACTGATGCATCGATAATTTTACTACCTTTTTTAACCTTAGTAACCTTGGCAACAACCATTTGGCCTTCGCGAATAAAATCTCGAATATATTTTACCCAACCTGAGGCTACTTCTGAAATATGAACAAATGCTTTCTGATCTGTATATTCAAGTAAATCTAAAGTAGCGCCGAAATCTTTTACTTCAATAACACGCCCAATAATATAATCGCCATCTTCAGGTACGTCCAAAGGACTCACTCAAGCTCCTCTAATATCTCCCCAAGAATCTTTGCCTTACCGCCTGTAGGAAGTGCAATTGTTGAACCAGTAACTGGATCCTTTACTACTGTGTCGCACTTATCAAAAATCACTACAGTATAGTCGCTATCAGGACTTTTAACTTTTAGAAATTTACTTTTTGTCATTTTTACTCCGTTAACTCGAACTTTTTAGCTCTAAAGTTTTTCTTGTGGTGTGCTTTACCTGTCTCAGTACATCTATACCTAACATAAACTCTTTTTGTAGGCTTTTCACGACCTTCTGGTTTAGGTCTAGGAAAACCACCGTAGCCAGACGTTACACTTCTAAACTTTCTTTGCCCTCTTGCTAACTCAGAAGCTCGCTTCTTTTTAACTACTTCAATTTCATGAAGTGTATGCTTTTTTGCATAAGGGCTGTACATCTTAACTTTTCGTGGTATTTTCATGATACCTGAGTCCTCAGGAAACGCTCCGAGCCAAAGGGTTTAATAAAGCTAATCCGAGAATTCAATTTAACGCTTTAATTTCTTTGTGCTTGAAACCAAAAAGAGCCTGAATTAACGCTAAGGGTAGTTTAAACCAAAAATTTGTTGTGGCTTTTCCTTTGTATTCTCCTCTTGTCAAATCGGCTAACATTCCAAAAAGAGCTGGTGTTCTACCTAAAGCGAAACCTATCTTCATAAAAAATGGCTTATATATTTTATGTTTAGTATTTGCAGCACGATACATATCTCTACTATAATGAGAACGCCAATACTGTTCAAATAAAGTCGGATCTCCTTTAGAAATTGCTTTAGCTGCAAGTCTTCCACCTAACGCGCAATGATTGAGGCCTTCTCCATGGATTGGATTTACATGACCTGCTGCATCACCACAAAGTACCCAATTTTTGCCAGAGACTGGCTCATCGAATAGTTTCGGATCATTGTAGGAAGGAATTACTGAACCAAACTTCTTGCAATCCACAATCTCTCCTGTATCTTTTAACTTCCATTTACCATTACGAACAAACTCACCAGGCCACCTTTCTGCAAGAAGTTTATCTAAAGCTTCACGCATACCTGGAGTTCCTGAATTATAACAATAACCAATATTGTAGTGATCACTCTTAGGGAACACCCAAAGATATCCTTCTTCTCCGGGTAGAGCTCCTACAATAAATTCCACATCATTTTCATCTGGTTTTATTGACAGATAATATCCTGCTGCTGCAAAGAGATGCTCTCGCGGTATTCTGTCCATAAAATGCTTACGAGTGAAACCATTTACGCCATCTGCTCCAATTATGTATTTCGATTTATATTTGCCATTAATCAACCAAATACCATCAACTAGTTCTAAAGATTTAACTCTTTCAATAACATGGCCTGCGCCAGCCTCTTTAGCTCTGTTAAATAAATAGAAATCCCAATCGTCTCTTCGAATTAATTTACCTTTGTTTACTGGAATTTTTAATTTGGTCTCATTGTAAGTAAAGGAAATTGAAGACATTTCACATTCAATAGACTCATCAGGCGCATCCATCCACTCAATTCCTTTAACGGGTAAGCCTCCTCCGCAGGCTTTTCTTCTGGGGTGTGCATGATCAAATAAAAGTACAGACAAACCACGTTCTGCCGCTTCGCGAGCTGCTGATGAACCTGCAGGTCCTCCTCCTACGACTGCAACATCTACGATTTCCACAATTATCTATCCCGAATGCTCTAAATTAAGGTTTACGACTCAGTCTGAATTTTGGAATAGGACAACTGACTTTCGCTTCCATCTATTGATTTAAAAATACAACCTTGAAGAATCAAATCTTTCTGACCTAATCTTGAAACAACATAAATTACCCTAGGTTCTTCAAAATCTAAAATTGTAAATAATGGATCATCTAAATTAATAAGATTTAAAGAAGCTGTACTATTATTATAAATATCAAATGATTCGAAATCAAAGCCTCTTCCTTCAATAAATATTCTGTGAGTTTTGCCTGAAAAACTAAAACTAGGCATTTCTTCACTTACATTCACTGAATCCATGTTGACTCAGTTTGCCTGCATTTATAGAACTTATTATTATAAATGAGAATTTAATTTTAAAAAAGCTGGACCCCATTTAAAAACCGACATGATTTTTTGAGCTTGTTCCGACTGTCCACAAATTAGTAAAGCTGATGCTATTGCTTCTGCTGTCGTTAATTTACCTACCTTACCTGAGTTTACGGGGTTAGCTGGAGTTACCAACGGTAAGCTTCGGGGCTCTAGACCCATTAAACGTAATCGGGAAAACGTTTCCGGAGCCTTATTCCAAGAACAATCTACACCAACAATTCCACCAACTTCCGCAAGTGGGATATCTTCATTACTAAGAATTTTTTCAGAAAAAGGATCTAAAACTAAACCCATAGGCGGTAGTGTCTTGAAATTTGAGTGATTATCTGAAAGATTGAACCTTTCTAATCTTTTGGCAGTACATTTCTTAGGATCGTCTTGATCGAAGCAAAGAATTCTGATATTAAATGACATGTAATGAAAAATCAACCGGTAATGATGACATTGTCAAGCTTCCTAGACTTATAAAATCTGTATTTTTTGCATACTCAGCCACATTTTCAATAGTTACTCCACCTGATATCTCAATTTCTATGTTTGAAATTTGTCTCAATTTTTTGATAGTTTTTTCAGCTTCTAGTGGAGTAAAGTTGTCAAGCATAACTCTGTCCGCCCCGCATTCAGCTATTTCCAGAGCCTGTTCTTCATTATCAGCCTCAACTTCAAGCATTAAATCTGGATACTTCTCCCTAGACTGGGAGATAGATTCCTTTATGCTATTAGATAGCTTAAGATGGTTATCTTTAATTAATATCGCATCATCTAAACGCATGCGGTGTGTCTGACCTCCTCCGTGGACAACTGCTTCTTTTTCAATATCTCTAAGCCCGGGAAGTGTTTTCCTTGTAGCTAATATTTCTACATTGGGATTCGTCTCTTTGGCTATTTTTACAATCATATTAGTGTGTGTTGAAATTCCACTAAGGTGACTTAAAATATTTAGTAAAAGACGCTCGGTTGCTAAGATATCATGAGCTCTACCATTAAGTGAAATAATTAGAGGTGAATCTATTGTGTCTCCATCGCTATAATCTGTAGCATAAGTAATACCGTGTCGCTCTAGAAGGGCAAGACCTATCTTTAGACCTGAAATTACTCCCGGACCTCCTGTTACGTTGGCTTCACACGGTTTATTGTCGACTACAGATTGAGATGTAAAGTCACCTTTACCAAAGTCTTCTGCAAACCACTCGTCTAATTTATCTTGCATTGCGACTAATGCTTAGATTGTTGCTTTAAGCTCTTCTACGTAAAACTACCAATGTAGTTAATGCTAAGAGTGAAGCTATTAATCCAAAACCTGGTGTAGAACTATCGTCTTCAGACTCAATATCTTCTACTTCAACTTCTCCTCCACCGGTTGTCTCTTTGACTTCAATATTTGCTGAGAAATCTGGACTAGTATATTCACTACCATCAGATGAAGTAACAACTACTTGGAAAGTATAATCTCTTCCAGATAATGCTGCTGCGTCAGGTGAAAGTGTTATTGTTATGGCCTGTGTTTGCCCTCGACCAATTTGGATAGTTTCAGCCCCTAGAGAAGCCCAACTTGGCGCGTTAGTCATAGCCAATGATAGACTATCTATTCCATTACCATTATTTGTAACATTCAACTTCAAAAGAATTTGAGTTTCTTGAGTAACTGAAACTGTACCATCTGACCCACTGACATAGCCTAATCCTATGTCATAAACCTGAGAGGTCGTTGCTGAAACTGTAGAGTTCGCCATGGATTCGCCATCTGATGAAGTGACTGTTACTAACATATCTCCGCTACTTGCTCCTGCGTCTCTATCTGAAGGAATTGTAACTGACAAAGTGAATTGAGAACCACTAACTGCTCCAACTGTGATATTATCCTGACTCAATACTGGATTCCAAACTGCTGGACCTTCTACAGATATACTGTACGTATCTTGTCCGTTACCTGTATTGGTTATATTGAAGATGAAATCTACTATTTGATCTGGCTTATTTTCTTTGGATTCTGAATCAACTGATAAAGAAACTCCATAGTGTTGATTTACTGTTGCCGTAAATTCTTGTGTAGCTGTCTGTGTGCTATCTCCATTACTAGAAGCACTCATGGAAAAAGAAGCTGTGGATCCTGCCAAAGCATCACTTGGTACACTTAAAACAACTCCAAATTGGTAAAAACCATTCCAACTAATAGAATCAGTAACCATAGGACCTGAAGTATCTACATTTAGACTCCAACCTGACGGAACACCTTGATCATCCCAAGTGATTGTGAAATCATCATCTGTATTTCCAAGATTATTGACTCTAACTGTCCAATCGGCCACTGATGCGCCTGCACTAAGATCTACGTCTCTACTGCCAGCTCCATCTAGCTTAATTCCAAACATCTCAGAAGCTGAAACTGGAATACTAATCATTCCGAATGGTTGATAATATGGAAAACCAAAAGGATCGCTAGGATCAACACTAAAAGCTTGGAAATCTAAATCTGCACTTCCTGCCTTAACTTTACTGCTTAATTCAACTGTGATATTCCATGTGTAAATTTGACCTGCTTGAAGCCCATTCAGAACTCCTCCTTGAAATGAATCCCAAGCTGGATCGTCACTGGATATTGTCCAGCCACCTAATCCTCCAAATTGTACGGTGATTGAATCCATGATATCTGCAGCTTGTGTTCCACCCCCTGGTAACCTATCTACTGCAATATTTTCTACCATAATTTGGTAGTCAAAACTATCACCAATATCGTAAGTATTAACTGCTGGAGAACCTGGGAACTCAGACTGATAGGCTTTCCAATTTGAAACTACGATAACTGTATCTGCAACATCAAAATCTAATCCATCAGCAGATACTTCAAGATTCATGTAAACAAATTTAGACATGTCGATTTTTGCACCATATCCTACTAAGGCCTCTACTGTAACCTGAGCAAGAGCTCCTGAAGCTAAACCACCTAAGTCCATTCCACCTGTAGCATTGTTGCCTGAATAGGTGAATGTTACATTATCTTTCAACCAAGTTTCATCATCAAATGAAGAATCTATTGCTACATTTGAGAAATCATCATCACCGTCGTTTGTAATAGTGACAACAAAAGAAGCGGTTCCATTAACTGAAGCAAACGAGTACTCATTGTGATCAGCATCAACTGTTATGCTTAATGAAGAAGATGCACTTGCTGGAATGAAAACCAAAGCTGAGGCTAATAGCAAAGAAATTGCGAAAAATGGCAGAAATTGCCGACTACCTAACATTCAATTTCTCCTTAAAGCCTGCGGCGTAGCAATAATACAGCACCAATAGCTGCTATTGCTGGGAGGAATCCAAAGCCTGGTAAACCACCTTCATCATCATCGACTTCTTCGGTTGTTGGACCTGAACTGTCTGTTGATTGCTCAACAACAGTTACTGTGAAATCTCCAGTAGTTGAAGTTGTTGTCTCGTCTGATGATGTTGCCATTATTTGGAATGTATTGGAACCTAGACCTCCAGAGGCTGGAGCCATTATATCAATTGTAACTGTGGAAGCTTGGCCTGGACCTACTAAAACAGTATCTTGAGATAAAGTTACCCAAGATGGTGCGTTTGCTAATGCAACACCTACATTGTCGTTTCCATTACCATTATTTGTAACGTTAAATTTCAACTGTAAAGCCATTCCTTCTTGAACTGAAGCACTTGCCATTGATGCATTGTAATAGTATCCTGCACTAATATCGAAGACCTGGTTTGAAGAAAGTTCGACTGACACATGTGCTTCATAATCACAGTCAGAGGTATCGTCTCCACATATTTCAGAATAAGCATGTACCATAGCCATGCCGCTCTTAGCTGCTGCACTTGAATCTGCAGGTACAGTTAATGTGAAAACTACTTGACCAGTTTCTCCTGAAGCTATAGTTGAGCTCATTTCAGAAAGACTTGGTGCCCATGCTTGAGCTCCCATTGTCATGTATGAAACTGTATCTTCGCCGTTACCATCATTAGTAACTGTAACAGTAAAATCAGAAGAAGCACTAGGATCTGCACTGTCTGTTGTTTTATCAACAGTCATTGAAATTCCGTAACATTGTACTACAGTTGCACTGAACTCTTGTGTCTGAGTTTGTGATGAGTCTCCTACGGAGGTAACGGTCATAGTGAAACCATGTTTGGTTCCTGCAGCTAACCCACTTGGAATTTCCATCTCTATATTGAAGTCATAAACTCCATCTTCAGCTTTAGGTAAAATATTACTAATTGTCATGTCATCAGCACCAGTAACACTCCAGGCTGCAGCAACTGCATCAGAAGTATCAAATGAAACTGTGAAATCATCTGGCAAATTACCGAAATTCTTTACGCTAACATCCCAATCAACTTTGAAGTCTTGATCTGAACATCCATTGTCTACATCTTGATTACCTGAACCTTGAGCACTTACTGCAAAATTATCTTCTACAACGGCTTCAAACTCTACGAAATCGATTATTTTATCATCTGAAACTTGGAAAGCTAGAACAGAGTTACCTACGTAAGATGAAGCTAAAGCATAACTTCCGGATAAAGATACTTCAATTTCAAAATCATAGCTGGAATCTGCATCTATGTATCCAATAGTTGCTTCCATTTCCATTTCATCCCAAGCAGAATCATCACTGTCTATTCTCCAGCCAGGTGTAGCTGAATTGTAACTAATTTTAACAGAATCGCTTAATGCAACGGGAGTGCCGTCTTCATCTAGCTTATTATTATGGATTGTGATTGTGTATGTGTGACAATTAATTGCAGTAGCACAGTCTTCCCCGACTGCGTCAGATTCTGCGAATGTTTTTGCATCTGTATCTGCTGTACTAAATGTCCAGTCTGAAACAATTACTTGTGCATTGGTGTCCAATGCTGTTGAGTTTGATGAGCTTACAGATACTACCATTTCTGCAGAATCTCCGTTGCTTACATCTCCTTCAATCATAACCTGAATACAAAAATCTAAAGTTCCATCAAGAGTTCCGAAATCGTGGCTTCCAGTACCTTCAACAGTACAAGTGGAACCATCCCAGGAACCGATTGATGCTTGATCATCTGTCCAACCAGCTTCAGAAAATGATGTGGTTATTGTTACATTATCATCTGCGTCAGCTGAAGTACTTGTTACACTTCCTGTGAAGCTTGCATGCCCGTGCATTGCGCCGTATGAAGTTAGACCTTTATCTCCTACTAATGTTACAGATAAATCTCCGTCTCCGGCACTTACATTAGGCATTACTAAAACAGATGCAATCAAAGCTAAAGTAGCTACAAAAGCACCCAATTTGTTTATTTTTTGTTCCATTTTTTCACCTTTTTTTCGACCTATTACACCTTTAACTATTGGTACAAGGTAACTAAACTCATAGTAACACGTATTTAAAAAGCTTCTGAAAAAAAATAATCTACTTGATAGTTTAGTTCTTTTACATTATTAGACTTAGTAAGTCTTTTATAGTTGGACCACTAGCGAATAATCTAATTTCTTAGTAACTAGGAAGGTCAAAAATGAGAGAACATTCAAGATTTGAAAAAGCCAGAGTTATAGGAGCAAGAGCATTGCAGATTTCAATGGGAGCGCCTGTAGACATTAAAGTACCTGAAGAAATCATCGATCCGGTCATCATTGCACAGATGGAATACGACACAGATGCAATCCCTATTGATATTGTTGATCGAGAAAAGAAGTGATTATCAAAGGCATTAATCTTAGAAAAATCATAGATTCTCGAGGAAATCCTACTGTAGAGGCTGACATTGTAACTAATGAAGGATTTGGTAGAGCTGCAGCTCCAGCTGGTGCTTCGACAGGAACCTTTGAGGCTCAAGCTTGGCCTAAAAATAATGTCGATTTAGGAATAAGTAATGCAAAAGAAAACGTCATTCCATCCCTAATAGGAATTGCCTCTAATGATCAAGAAACTTTTGATCAAACAATCAAAGATAAAGATGGAACTAAAAATTTACAAAATGTAGGTGGAAATATTACTGTAGCACTATCCTTAGCATGTGCAAAAGCCGCAGCCGACTCAAAAAATATTCCACTATTCGAGCATGTTAGTAAAACCAAATCTTACTCGATTCCAGCTCCAATGTCAAACGTACTTGGCGGAGGTGCTCACGCGATTGGAGGTACAGATATTCAAGAATATCTAGTTACTTCTTTTGATAATGATGTTAATACTGCAATTGAAACTAATGCTGCAGTTCATAAAGAAGTAGCTAAAATTTTAAAAGGAAAATTTCCTAATATTGCGCTAGGTAAAGGTGACGAAGGTGCTTGGGTTGCACCATTAGAAAATGTAGAAGCATTAGAACTTGTTACAAAAGCTGTTGATAACGTTCAGAAAGAAACTGGAGTTGAAGTAAGAACTGGTTTAGACGTAGCTGCTAGTGAATTTTATAAGAATGGAAAATATGTGTATAAGGAACAGACACTTTCACCTGAAGAACAGGTTGATTTCATGTTGGGATTAATTGAAGAATATGATTTACACTCGGTAGAAGATCCACTCGACCAAAACGACTTTGAATCATGGGCATCTCTAACTGATCAAACGGACTCTCTAATTATTGGGGATGACCTGTACGTTACTAATTCTGAAAGATTAAAAGAAGGTATAGAAAAGAAATCAACTAACTCAATTTTGATTAAACCAAACCAAATAGGTACATTAACAGATACCATCAAAGCTGTAGAAATGGCTAAAGGTGCCGAGATGGCTACAGTTATCTCACATCGCAGCGGAGAAACTACAGATTCGTCTATTGCCCACCTTGGCGTTGCCTTTGAATCTCACGCAATTAAAACGGGAATTATGGGTGGAGAAAGGATTGCAAAGCTTAATGAACTGGTCCGAATCAGCGAGAAATTCCTATGACCGAAGTCGAAGCAAAAGAACTGCTCATCGATGAGGATACTTTCCTCACTTGTGGAGTCCACATTGGAACCAAACAGAAAAGTAAGGATATGGAGCCTTATGTCTACAAAGTTAGAGACGATGGATTGAGGATACTCAACGTCAATATGACCTCTGAAAAAGTAGTAGAAGCTGCTCAATTCCTAAAAGATTTTGACCCTAAAGATGTACTAGTGGTTTCTGCAAGACAATATGGATGGAAACCTGCAAAAAAGTTTGCAGAAAGCTGTGGGTTCGAATGTATTGCCGGACGTTTTACTCCAGGTAGATTAACAAATCCAGAAATGCGATTCTTTATTGAACCAAAAGTAATTATTCTAACTGATCCTGCTGCAGATGCACAAGCTTTCAGAGAAGCTACAAACATTAAAATCCCTGTAATTGCAATGTGTGATTCTAACAATCTAACTACCAACGTAGATATTGTAATTCCTGGAAATAATAAAGGAAGAAGATCTCTAGCTTTAATTTACTGGTTATTATCAAGAGAAATCTTGAGAATAAGAGGTGAATTAGCTGCAGACGAAGACCTTGAAGAAACCATAGACGACTTCGAAGCTCCATTAATTTAGAGTAAAAGGTTTTCTTTTTAACAAGTAAGCCATAGGCATACTGTGTGGATAATCGAAATATTATATTTCATTTACATTTTAATCAGACTTAGATTAGAAATTCCCTTTTATTCACAAGAAGAATATCGCAAAAATGTAACGAATTGGTGTAGAAGGCTAATGAAACGTTATAACACAAAAATTTATGTACACGGAAAACCTCAACCAGGCTTTCTAGTTCCAAATCACACTAGCTACCTTGATCCTGTGCTTGTTCTAGCTTTGAAAGCAGGCGGCGCTGTTGCGAAAAGAGAAATTAAAGATTATCTACTATTCGGACCTATAGGTCAAAAACTTGGAGTTTTATGGGTAAAAAGAGAGAAGAAGAAATCGAGAAGTAGTGTAATTGACCAGTTGAATAAATGGGATGCGGTAAACAAACCCCTTTGGATATTCCCTGAGGGAACAACTTCTCCGTTTGGAGAACTTTATCCTTTCAAAATGGGTGTTTTCAAAGCTGCTGAAAATAGTGGAATGCCAATACAGCCTCTAGTATTTTGTTTTGATAATCCAAGTGTGGATTGGTCTAGTAATGGAAATGATAAAGATGTCTTGGGAAGTATGATTGATTTTTACAGGAATAAGATTAGAACAAATGTTTACTGCTTTTGGCTAGATCCGATTACAATTAAACCTGGAGAAGCTAAACAAAAATCTGATGAATTACATGCCAAAATGCTAAAATATATTAAACGCTTCGAGAGGCCAAGAAATGAGTAAAAAACAATGGGAAGATGAGACACTTAAACCAACTCTCGAGAAATACCCTGAAAGAAAAGAAGCATTGTTAGATGAAAGAGAAAGACTTAACGTTCCAGAAGACGTGAAAAATACAGAACCCGAATTTCCCGGTTCTTTCCCATATACTCGAGGAATACATCCTACTGGATACCGAGGTAAAATGTGGACCATGAGGCAATACGCTGGTTTTGGTACTGCTGAAGAAACAAACAAACGCTTCAGATATTTACTAGATGAAGGTCAAACTGGATTATCTGTAGCATTTGATCTACCTACACAAATCGGATATGATAGTGATGATCCAATGTCACAAGGTGAGGTAGGGAAAGTTGGTGTTGCAATTGATACTATTGAAGATATGAAACAATTGTTTGATGGAGTTCCACTTGATACCGTTTCGACTAGTATGACAATCAATGCTCCAGCATCAATGTTGTTAGCAATGTACGTTGCTACCGGACAATCTCAAGGAGTGAAAGAATCTCAACTTAGAGGAACTATACAGAATGATATTTTGAAAGAATATATTGCTAGAGGAACGTACATTTTTCCTCCTGAGCAATCTATGAGATTAACTACTGATGTATTCGAATATTGTAGTAAAAACATACCTAAATGGAATACCATATCTGTTTCTGGTTATCACATAAGAGAGGCTGGGTGTAGTACTGAACAAGAATTAGCATTTACTATTGCAAATGGAGTAACATATGCGAGAGCTGCCGTCGAAAAAGGTTTGGATGTCGATGACTTTGCACCAAGAATGGCTTTCTTCTTTAACGGACACAACGATTTTCTTCATGAAATAGCAAAATATAGAGCTGCAAGGCAAATTTGGGCTCGAATAATGAAAAAAGAATTCAACGCTAAAAATGAGAAATCAATGATGCTAAGATTCCATACTCAGACTGGAGGATCTACACTAACTGCACAACAACCTCACAACAACGTAGTTAGAACCGCAATTCAAGCCTTATCTGCAGTCTTAGGAGGGACTCAAAGTCTACATACCAATTCAATGGATGAAGCTTTAGGATTACCCTCTGAAAAAGCTGCTAGAGTAGCCCTCCGAACACAGCAAATAATTGCCGAAGAATCCGGAATTCCATTCACCATAGACCCACTTGCTGGATCTTATACTATTGAAAGTATGACTGAAGAACTAGTTACAAACACTATGGAGATTATAGAGAGAATTGACACGAATGGAGGTATGCTACAATGCATTGAAGAGGGATGGGTTCAATCCCAAATCATGGATTCAGCATACAAATATCAAAGAGAAATTGAAGAGAACGAAAGAATCATAGTAGGCGTAAACAAATACATCGATGAGGAAGACGCTAAGAGTGAAGTTACGAAGATAAATGAAGAATTAATTAAAGAAAAAATTGGGAAATTATTAATTTTAAAAGAAAAAAGAGGAAATGTAGAAGAATATATTGATAAGATAGCTCAATACGCTACTACTGATGAAAATTTACTTCCCCACATAATTGAAGCTGTTAATGCTAAAGTTAGTCTCGGTGAAATTTGTAATTCACTCCGTAAGGTCTGGGGCGAATATAGGCCTAAGGATATTATCTAATTCTCAAGTAATTTTATGTAATGCCTTGCCAGTCATGAAATAGTGGCGAAGCTAGGCTAGTTTGGTTAAACTGGGGGATTGTGGTTCCCTCGTCCCGGGTTCGATTCCCGGGCTTCGCCCCATTTTTTATAGTACTAAATTATAGAGGTTTTAGCATGAAAACTACATTGTACCAATTACACTTGACTGGGAGGCTAAAACATATGATTATTGAAGTCAAAGATAATGTAATTATTACAGAATGGTGGACATCAAAAGAGGAAGAAGACGGAAAGAAACAAATTACTGAAGAGACTGTACACGGTAAAAACAAAGGTAGAAGTAACGAAACTACAGATAACGAACAAGCTATTCTTGAATACGAAAGAAAAATCAAGAAGAAAAAAGAAGAAGGTTATGTAGAAAACCGTGAAGATGCGATTCTAGGTGAGGAAATTGTTGTCAGTTCAACATTAACTCAGTCCTTTGCACCATGTAAACCAATTAGTAAACTGAAAAAAGATGATGATCCTTACGATGGAGACTGGCTAGCTGAAAGAAAATTTGATGGCTCTTGTATACTTTTACACAATACTGGAACTGAAAAAATAGGTTATACTAGAAGAATTAAGCCAATTACAGAAATCCTAAGTGTTGTTAATGAAATAAGAAATGCTTTAGAAAAATTACCAGAAGAATCATTAATCATAGGAGAATTAATTGCATTCGATAAGGATGGAAAAGAAGATCCAAAAGTTCTGAAGGCTGTAACTACTGAGACTACTACTGAAGCTAAGGCAAAAAATAAATATAATTCATTGATTACAGAAGGATATACGTTCACTTACAATGTTTTTGATGTCATTTTTTGGTATGGAGAAGATGTTACCGACCGAACTTTCCTCGAAAGATTAGAATTGACTAATCATTTTGGTGAGAGAAAAATTGAAACTTTTACTGAGAAACTAGCTAATCAAGCGAAAGAAAACGATTGGGAAGGATTTATTCTCAGAAAAGCCGATGATCAGATTACCTATACGATGAATGGTAAACCAAAACGAAAAGGTTCGTATAAATTTAAATTCATAGAGACAACCGATTGTATTGTTACAAAAGTATCAAATGGTTCTGGAAAACATGAAGTTCGTTTTGCAAGATTTAGACTAGCTCAATATGAAAACAGCCCCTTTTTCGATGAACCCGTCCTTGTAGACTGTGGATGGGCAGGAGGTGGAAGACTAGGTGAAGAAAACATGGACATTGTCACTTCTGAATTATTAGAAAAAGGATACAAGTTAGAGAAAACTGAACTCAAAGAAGAAGATTGGTTCGTTGTTGAACTGGAATATCAGCGTAGACAAGAGAGAAATAATAAGGGACAATTATGTTTTGAATTCCCCATAATTGTTAGAACTAGAAATGATAAACCGTTAAGTGAATGTGAAGTCTAGATTTCCTCTAGGGTAGTTTCGAACTCTTCACCGCTCTGTAAATCTTTAACCTTAATTTTCTGACGTTTCCATTCTTCTGGAGCAACAAGAATTATTCTATTGGCACCAACACGTTCTGCATGCTTAAACGCCCATTTCATCTTCTTATTCTCTAAAACTAAATCTACTAATCTATCCGAATCTCTTAACACTGAAGCTACTTTTACAGCCACATTTTTTAGTTCTGGATCTAAAGCAATTACCACATCTTCAACTCCACTTAGTAATTGCGGAAGCAAATTTTTATCCTTTAAAAGTTCCATAATTACCATATCCCCAAATCCAAATCCTGTGGCTGGTAAATCTTTCCCACCTAATGTTGACAAAAGCTTGTCATATCTTCCTCCACCACAAATTGCCCTAAACTTCCCCTTTCGATCATTAACTTCGAAAACGGAACCTGTGTAATATGCAAGACCTCTAACAATAGAACCATCAAATTCAACCCAGTCTGAAATTCCATAAGACTCAATCGCCTCGAATAATATTGTCAATTCTTTTAGCGCCTCACTATCTGGCTTTAGAACTTTCTTTAATGAATTAAGATGTTTTAATCCTAAAGTCGATTGTATTTTTGAAATAACCTCTGAACTATGACCTAATTCTGTTAGCTGCTCATTAATTACTTCTGGAGACAGTTTATCCATTTTGTCAACAATAATACATGTTTGAGCAAACGCATCTCCCTCTATGCCTAAAGAACCTAAAACCTCCTCCAGAACTTTTCTACTGCTAACTCGAATAACTACATCTTCTTCAGTTAATCCAACGCCTTCGAGGAATGTTGTAATGACAGAAAATAATTCTGCATCTGCTGAAATTTCACTAGTTCCCCAAATATCTACATTCCACTGGAAGTGCTCGCGGCCTCTTCCCTTTTGCATTCTTTCGTAACGCCAGCATTGAGGAATAGAGAACCATTTGATAGGCATTGGAAGAACACCTGCACGAGACATTACCATTCTGGCTAATGAAGGAGTCATTTCAGGACGTAAGCTAACCTTTCTATCTCCCTTATCTTTGAAATTATACAACTGCTTTACTATATCTTCACCTTGTTTTCTGGTGTAAAGATCTTCATTTTCTAAAACCGGTGCATCGTACTCCTCAAAACCATGTAAAAGTGAAGCATATGTGAAATTATCGAATAACCAATTCCGAAGTCTCATCTCCTCGGGATAAAAATCACGTGTACCTTTGACGCCTTTTGCCACATTAGCTCATCGAAGGTGTATGTTAAGTATTTTGGGGAGGCACAAAGTTATAGAATAGGGCTGATAGGAGACTAATGGGTACATCTGATAAAATTAAAGAACTTGAGAAAAAACTCAAGAAAGTTTCAGAGGGAGACCAAGTTAGAATTGATAAACAGCATAAAGCTGGAAAGATGACCGCAAGAGAAAGAATTAACGCATTATTAGATGCAGATTCATTTGTAGAATTGGATGCTATGGTAAAGCATCGTAGCAATAATTTTGGATTAGAGAAGAAGAGACCCGATGGAGACGGAGTAGTGACTGGCCACGGTACAATTAATGGAAGAACAGTCTATCTTTTTGCACAGGATTTTACAGTATTCGGAGGAGCATTAGGAGAAGCTCATGCCCAAAAAATATGCAAAGTAATGGACTTAGCCGCGAAAACAGGTTGTCCAATGATTGGACTTAATGACTCTGGAGGTGCTAGAATACAAGAGGGTGTGGTAAGTCTTGGAGGATACGCCGAAATATTCTATAGAAACGTTTCTTCCTCAGGAGTTATTCCACAGTTTTCACTAATCTTGGGACCATGTGCTGGTGGAGCTGTTTACAGTCCTGCAATGACCGATTTTACACTAATGGTAAAGGACACGAGTCACATGTTTATCACAGGACCTGATGTTATCAAAACTGTAACTCATGAAGAAGTAACTTTTGAAGATCTTGGAGGTGCAATAACTCATAACTCAGTTTCTGGTGTTGCGCATTTAGCTTGCGAATCAGAAGAGGATATGTTCGAATCTCTAAGAGAACTAATCAGTTATGTACCTCAAAATAATATGGAAAGCTTACCTATTCTTCCTTACACAAAAGAAGAACCCGATGGAATCTCTGAATTAGATGAGATTATCCCAGACAATTCAACTGTGCCTTATGATATGTTAAGTTTGATTAACTTAATTTGCGATGAGGATCTTTTCGAAGTACAGCCTCACTGGGCTAAAAATATAATCACTGGTTTTGGAAGATTGCGCGGACACCCTATTGGTGTTGTAGCTAATCAGCCCTCTGTTTTAGCAGGATGTTTAGATATTGATGCCTCATCAAAAGCCGCAAGATTTGTTAGATTCTGTGATGCTTTTAACATTCCTTTAGTTACTTTTGTCGATGTGCCTGGATTCCTTCCGGGTACTGAACAAGAACACGGAGGAATTATCAGACATGGCGCTAAGCTACTGTATGCATTCTCAGAGGCATCAGTTCCTAAACTAACTGTAATAACAAGAAAAGCATATGGCGGAGCATACGATGTTATGGCTTCCAAACACATACGTGCAGATTTGAATCTAGCATGGCCTACTGCTGAAATTGCAGTTATGGGAGCTGATGGTGCTGTAAATATTATATTTAGAAAGGATATTGGAGAAGCTGATGATCCTGTTAAGGCTCACAAAGAATTAAGTGATAATTACAAAGAAAAATTTGCCTCTCCGTATGTTGCTGCTGAAATGGGATATATTGACAGAGTAATATTCCCAAGAGAAACTAGAAAAGAGTTGATTTTAGGATTAGAAAGATATGGTAACAAAAGAGAAAATAGACCTAAAAGAAAGCACGGAAACATCCCACTGTAACGTATATCTATCGTAGCCTACTGAAATGTATGACAATATTAGAAGTTGGAAAAAAGGCTCCACAATTTGAATTACCAAATCAAGATGAAGAAAACAAAACTTTAGATGATTACAATGGTAAGTGGTTAGTTGCTTATTTTTATCCTCGAGATGACACTCCAGGATGTACTGTAGAGGCTCAAGAATTTACAGAAGAATTAGATAATTTTACAAGTGAGGATGCAGTTATAGTAGGAATAAGCCCTGATACTGCAGCTAAGCACTGTAAATTCATAGACAAACATGGACTAGGTATGGAATTACTAGCTGACACTGAAAAACAAATGCTTGCCGACTACGGAGTATGGCAAGAAAAGTCAATGTATGGTAAAACCTACATGGGAGTAGTTCGAACTACTTACCTAATAGATCCGAATGGTTTGGTAGCCGAAGCCTGGACAAAAGTCAAGGCTCGCGGCCACGCAAAAGCGGTTTTCGAAAGATTGAAAGAGATTAAAGGATAAAATCCTTACATCATACCGCCCATTCCACCCATGCCGCCCATTCCGCCCATATCAGGCATGGCTGGCATAGCACCTCCATTCTCATCTGGTATATCTGAGACTAAGGTTTCTGTGGTTAGGACTAATCCTGCGATTGAACCGGCTGCTTGAATTGCATTTCTTGTTACTTTAACAGGATCTACAACTCCAGCTTTCATTAAATCTTCGTAAGTATTCGTTCTGGCATTGAATCCAAAATTACCTTTTTCTTCTCTAATTTTAGATACGACAACAGACCCATCTTCTCCAGCATTTTCAGCAATTTGTCTTGCTGGAATAGCTAAAGCATCACGGACAATTCGAACGCCTACAGCTTCTTCATCTGACAATTTACTTGCCATTTTATCTAGTGATTGTGAAGCTCTCAGAAGTGCGACACCTCCACCTGCAACTACACCTTCAGCCATTGCTGCTCTTGTAGCATTAAGTGCGTCGTCAACACGAGCTTTCTTTTCTTTCATTTCAGTTTCAGTTGCTGCACCGATTTCTAATACTGCAACACCACCACTTAGACGGCCAATGCGTTTGTCTAGCTTTTCTTTATCCCATTTGCTAGATGCAACATTTGCTTGACTGCGTAGAATTCCTACTCTATCATCAATTGCTTTCTTTGAACCTGCGCCTGAAATTATTGTTGTTTTGTTCTTTCCAATAATTACTTTCTCTGCGGTTCCTAGGTGAGCTTCTGTAATTTCTTTTAACTCAGCTCCCTGATCTTTAACAAGAACAGTTCCACCAGTTAGTATTGCTAAATCTTCTAATTGTTCACCTTGCTCATCTCCGAATCCTGGAGCTTTGACTGCACAAGCTTTAACAACTTTTGAAGCTACATTTAGTACAAGTGTAGCTAGTGCCTCACCTTCTAAATCCTTTGAAACAATCAAGAGTGGTGATTTGCTTTGTTTAACTGCTACTTCCAATGCTGGAATCAAATCCTGAGCTGCTGAAACTGTGTGGTCTGTGAATAAAATTTTAGGATTTTCTAAAACTGCTTCTCTCTTTTCACGATCTGTAATCATGTAAGGTGAAACGTATCCTTTATCGAATTCCATACCTTCTACAACTTTCAAACTAGTTTCCATTGATTTTGCTTCTTCTACAGTGATAATTCCATCATGTCCTACTTTTTCGACTGCGTCTGCAATCAAAGTACCGATTTCTGAATCATTATTTGCTGAAATTGATGCCACTTGCTTGATAACTTCACCAGACTCTACTGGCTTAGATGCTTTCTTCAAATCTGCAACCACAGCTTCGATAGCTTTATCGAAACCACTTTTTAGATTAACAGGAGACATTCCTGCTGAAACATTTCTTAAACCATATGATGAAAGTGCTTGAGCTAAAACTGCAGCTGTGGATGTACCATCTCCTGCATTATCTTGAGCTTTACTTGCAACTTCCTTGACCAATTGAGCTCCCATATTTTCATAGGCATCTGGTAATTCAATGTCTTTTGCAATTGTAACTCCATCATTAATGATGGTTGGACTTCCGAAAGATTTGTCTAATACGACTGTTCTTGCTTTAGGTCCTAAAGTTACCTTAATTGCATCAGCTGCTGCACTTATTCCTTCCAACAACTTCTTTCTTGCTTCTTCCCCGTATATCATTTGTTTAGCCATATTTAACCTCACTTAACCTTAGCTTGGAGATCTTCAGATTTTATCAAAAGATAATCTACGTCTCCCCAGCTTAATTCTGTTCCGGCGTACTTCTTGTACACTATTTTATCTCCAGCTTTGACATTTTCTGACTCTGGTCCTGCTGCCACTACTGTTCCAACATTCATTTTTTCTCTTGCAGCTTCAGGCAACATTAATCCACTTGCAGTCTTTTCTGCAGCCTGTTCAAGCTCTATGAGAACCATCTCTCCTAAAGGTTCAATTCCTATCGACATTTTCTTTTCTCCGTTATTAAGGATAGGCTGGCCTGACTGTTGTAAAAATTACAAGTAGTAGGCAACCTGAGGTTGTCTACTCCGGCCGGTATATAAAATTGATTATAATCCTTTAATTAAATCGAGTAAAACCTTTCTTGGCTCTGGAGATTTAACAACACCTGACGCAAGAAGAATTCCTTCTGAGCCCAAAGATATTGCTTTAGATATGTCCTCTTGATTTTTGACACCAGCCCCACAAAGCACTGAAATGTCTGAATTAATCTTCTTTACAACTTCAACTGTATTCGAAATTATTTCAGGCTTAGCTGTTGAGACTGAGATATCTCCGCCAATTAATTCTGGAGGTTCCACTGCGATCATATCTGGATTCAACTTAGCCCCTTTTTCTGAAGCTTCAATGTCTGCCGTACATAGTACCGTGGACAACCCAAGTTCTTTACAACGGCTAATGGTCTTTTCAATTTCCTCCCAAGTCATCTGACATTCTGCATGATTAACTAAGGTACCTACTGCGCCAGAATATCGAACTGCCTCAGGCAGTATAGCTCCTGTATGAGAACCATAAGTTACTCCATCTACGTGCTGAGCGAATATAGGAATGTCCAGATTATCACTAAAATCTACTAAGTCGATTGCAGATACTGCTGCAGCCAAATTGACGTTGTGTTCAAGGGCTATTTCTTCCATTATTTTACACAGATCATATCCGTCTGCGCCATAGCCTTCTTCGTAGGCTTTCAAGTTAACAATTATGATTGGAGAATCATCACTCATAAATTGTCATGAAAAACGCATTTAATGACTCTTTGGGAATCAATATAAAGCAATACATCTGTTGTATAATTATGATTCTTGTAACCGGAGCTCTAGGACAAATTGGAACTGAATTAGTCCTTGCATTACAAGAAAAGTATGGGCACGAAAATATCATCGCATCAGACTTAAAGGACCCTGAAAATTTCAAAGGGAAATTTATCGGATGTGATATAACTGATCAAATTGCCTATGAAAAAATAAATGAAGAGAATGATATCAAAGTTGTTTATCATTTGGCAGCAATTCTGTCTGCTGCAGGTGAAAAAAATCCTGAACTGTGTAAGAAAGTAAATGTGCAGGGTTTGGAAAATGTGTTAGAGGTAGCAAGGAAATATAATCAAAGACTGTTTTGCCCAAGCTCAATAGCTGTCTTTGGACCTGATG
>JAPOKN010000043.1 GCA_029977605.1 Methanobacteriota archaeon | reverse complement strand
ATGTCAGATAAAGCTCCCTTTAAAACGAGTTTCACTCCCTAGATAGATAGAATTTATAAGGGATAGTCTTTGAGAAATCATGAGATTAGTTAGAGTCCTACTCCTTTCATCAATATTTTTTTTAGTTTTTACAGGATTTTTTGTCGCAAATGCAGAAGCTATGCAAATATTTGTTAAAGATTTGCAAGGTACAACAATCACTTTGGATGTTGAACCAAGCGATACTCTCGAAAATGTAAAATCGAAGATTCAAGATAAAGAAGGAATATCTCCAGAACATCAACGCTTAATCTTTGCAGGTAAAGAATTAGAAGATGGTCGAACATTATCAGATTATAATATTCAAAACGAGTCAACTTTACATCTTGTTCTACGTTATAACTTTACAATGGGCCTTCATGTTGGTATAGAAGAAGATTGGTTAATTACTCATTCACAAATTTGGTTGGAGGGAGATATTTTAGTTGATGGAAATTTATCAATCGAAAATAGTCACATCAACGTTAATCGCTCTTTAGATATGACAATATCAGAGATTAGAGTAAATTCAACTGGAATTCTTAATATTTTTAATTGTACAATTTCAACAATTAATGATGATAATTTTTCTTATAGCATGTACACTATAGTCTCAGACGCAGGTTCATTAATTATCTCTGAAACAACTATAGATTATTCAATGGTTTGGCTTGTTGGTGGCGATGCAAGTATTGAAAATAGTTCGTTGAATGGCCACAATATTGTAAATTATGGGGTATTTTCTGAAGATACAAATTTGAACATGAATAATGTTTCTATATCTAACTATACATTAGGACTACGCTCAATAGGCACAATACCTGTACAAAATCAAGTCATTTTTTCTAATTGTTTAACGTGGATGACTCAAGAGTGGTGGGTAACCTTCACTGCAACTGATACTTCAACAAATTTGCCGGTTTCAGGTTTTCAAATTCGTCAATGGGATTCTGATGGTTCTATGCTAGGAACTTGGAACTGGGCAAAAGAGTATGAAATTGATTCCACAGGTCAGCGAATAGATCATATAGCTAATTTTTCAGCATTTGCAAATTTCGGTTTCGCTCGCGTAGACGATCAATGGTCTCAAATTGTAACTTCAAATACTGATTTTATTCGTCCTTTTAATCTTAATTTGTCAGCCATAGAGTATAAGTCTGCAGAAGTATATGCTTCAGGAACTATTTGGAAATCAGGACAAGTTGTTTCAAAATGGTCTGAAATTAATGTTTACGTGACCATAAATAATCCAACAGATTATAACTTCTCTAATTTATTTTTGGATATGGATATTAGTAATAACAAGGGTTTTGCCAGAGAAAGTATTTCACTTTCTCCAAAGGGAGAAACCATAGGCAATATTTCGTGGAGAGCTTCCTTGGAAGGGCCATTATCTCTGAAAATAACTACGTTTTTGGACTTAAGTTCTTCAGGTAACGTTACCCTTTCGATGTTAAAGTTTGTCGAAATAGGAGATACAAGCGAGGATACCACTGATTCAGGGAATATGCTTACATTGTTTGCTGTATTCATCATACTAACTGTATGCACCTATGTTATTTACAGCGGAATGGAAGATCAAGATTCAGAGTTATCCGATTATGACTCAGCTTCCGATGAAAAGATAAATGAAGATGACTATGAGAGAGAATTAGCAATTCCCGATGAATCTTCAGAGGAAGAGTAATCATTTTGAATAGTATAATTCTAGGCATTGAGTCAACAGCCCATACAGCCGGTGTTGGAATAATTACCTCAGAAGGAAAAATATTGTCTAATCAAAGATCAATGTACATTCCTGAAGAAGGTGGTATTCATCCTCGCGAGGCTGCGAGACATCATTCAGATATTTTTCCAGTTCTCTTTGATAAAGCTTTCAAAGAAGCGAATCTGAAGCCTTCAGAGATTTCTTTAGTTTCGTATGCACGAGGTCCAGGATTAGGGCCTTGTTTAAGGACGGGAGCTACAGCTGCAAGAGCTTTTGCTTATTCGCATGAGATTCCCCTTATTGGAGTTAATCACTGCGTAGCTCATTTAGAAATAGGTTTGCTAGAAGGAGCCACAGATCCTGTATTGTTGTATTTGTCAGGAGCTAATACTCAAGTGATAGCTTACGCATCTGAAAAATATAGAGTCTTTGGGGAAACAATTGATATTGGAATTGGTAATGGTCTGGACAAATTTGCTAGAGAAGCAGGCATGGGTTTTCCGGGCGGCCCTAAGATTGAAAAGTTGGCTAAAGGACCTGAACTTTTGGATTTACCTTATTCAGTTAAAGGAATGGATATGGCATTTTCTGGCCTAATGACTGCAGCTAAATCTAAATTAGATTCTGGACATCCAATTGAAACAGTTACTTATTCATTACAAGAAAATGCATTTGCAATGTCTTGTGAAGTTGCAGAAAGGGCCTTAGCCCATACAGGAAAAACGGAGTTAGTTTTAGGAGGAGGAGTTGCTTGTAACGAAAGACTTAGAGAAATGGCAACTATAATGACTGAAGAAAGAGGTGTCAAGTGTTTTATCCCCTCAAAGGACCTGTGCGTTGATAATGGAGTAATGATAGGCTGGTTAGGTTATCAGATGGTTAATGGAGACTATAAAATTACTGAAGAAGACAATAGAGTTCACCAAAAATATAGAACAGATATGGTTGAGGTAACTTGGAGATGATTTTTAGGGGTGCAGAAGCTGTAGTCGAGAAGATAAAATGGCAAGATTTTACAGTAGTGTCTAAAGTAAGGAACAAACGTTCATACAGACATCCAGAATTAGAGAGAAAGCTTGTTGTTGAAAGATTGAGAAGTGAGTCACGAGTTATCGAATATCTTTTATCAAAAGGAGTTTTAGTTCCATCATTGTATGAAGTTAATACCGAGAAATCTCAGATAATTATGGAGTTCATTGATGGCATAACTCTCGAAAAGGGCCTTAGAACAAACAAGTTCCGAGACTACTTAATTTCTTCAGCAATTCTTATATCACAAATTCATTCCTCTGGAATAGTTCACGGAGATCCTACAACTAGTAATTTTATGATTTCAGGGGACTTATATGCAATTGATTTTGGTTTATCAAGTTTTGATGATGATGCAGAATCTCGAGCTTCTGATCTTCGCGTTTTTTTAGAGTCATTAGAAGCTCATCATTCTGAAATAGAGGGAAGAGAAATATTTTTAGATGCTTATTCTGAATGGAAATCTTCTGGTGAAGTTCTTAAGGCACTCGAAGTATTAGAGTTACGTGGCCGATATAATTTGATGAGAGGGTAGGCTCACTGTAATAAATCCCCCTTACTAATTACTGATGAGGTATACCTTGAATTTGGTTAGAATTATCGTTGCATTTGCTTTTCTGGCATTATCAGTATCTTCATCATTTAATGTTGAAGCTGAAAAAGATCCTGTTTGGACATGGTCTTCATCTAGTTCAATTACTAATGTTGCTATATCTTCAGATTCAAAAAATATTTCAGCAACTTATGCCCAATCAGTTTCTTTATGGAAAAATGACACTTCTCCTCCACACAATCCTTACAATACTAAGACGTTAGGTGATGGCATTAGATACATGGAAATGTCTGGCGATGGTAAATATGTTTTAACAGGTGAGGAAACAAATAAACTGACATTATGGGAAGAAGGTACAAAGGTATGGGATAAGGGAGGTTTTCTTGCAGGATTATATGGAATAGATATCTCTGCAGATGGTTCAAACATTACGGCAGTTGATCGTAGAAATGTTTATTTTTTCGACAAGAGTAGTAGCACTGAAGTTTGGAATAAGAATTTTGCAACTCAAGAAATGGCTACTGCTAGCATTTCACCTGACGGTAGATATGTTGCTGCAGGAACTTTTGACGGTAATGTTTACGTTTTTTTAACTTCTGATGAGGACGATGTATGGTTTCATTCAGATGCGCTAGATGGCAAAATTACCGATTTAGAGTTTTCAGGTGATAGTTCACATTTGATAATTGGCACTGATTCTGGGCGAGTGCATGTATATTCCTCTTTAGGAGGCGAACCAGTTACGATGTTCCAACCTGACAAAGTATCTTGTGTTTCAGCTGGAGTTAATTCAAAATATTACATTTATGGAACTGAAGGAGGAATGTTAACTCTTTTTGATGGTATAATTGGAGCCGATATCTGGCAGAAAAATATAGGTGGTGATGTTAATGACTGTGTTTTTAACGGAAAAGGAACTTATGTTTTTGCAGGTTCAGATAATAAAAAAATAATCTTAGCTAATGTAACCTCTGGTGACGAGATTTGGCGAGTCAATGCAATAGATGCAGTGACTGCTGTATCTCTCTCCCATAGAGGAGAAAATCTTGTCGTTGGAAGTGAATCAGGTTTGTCTGTGTATTATGAACAATTATTAGACAATCAGGCACCAGTAGCTAACATAGATTCAATTAATCCAAGTATTGCCCTTCCTGGTGAAGCAATCAATTTTACAGGATCAGCTATAGACCTAGATGGAACGGTTTCCAATTATCATTGGTCCTCTTCGATAGATGGTAATCTTTCCTCCTCAGATACTTTTACAATCTCTAACTTGACGATGGGGCTGCACATAATCTCTTTCATGGCACAAGATGACGAGGGAAGATGGAGTTCTCCAGTTACTAAGGAGATAGGCGTAGGAGATTTTCCTGAAGTTTCAATATTGTCTATTTCAAACTGTCCAGCGTTAGATAATTGCTTGATAAGTTTAGGAGATATGATAGTGATTTCAGCTCTAGCTTCATCGACAACTTCAGAAGAAATAGACATTGAAACATTTGAATGGATTTCCAACTTAGACGGCGTAATATCAAGTAGTTTGAACCTGACTTCTTCAGATTTAAGCTTAGGTACACATACAATTACTTTTAGAGCTAAAAATAGTGTTGGTTTTTGGTCTGCAAATGTTAGTGTAAATATTATAGTTAATGCAGTTCCCACAATAGAACTAGATTCAATTAATCCAAATCCTCTCATTGCTGGTAAAGAAGCTCAAATTACAGTATTGGGTTTAGATGCTGATGAGGGTGATATCTTAACTTATTATTGGTCTACTGAAACTGTAACTCTTTATAATGATAATAATCAAGCTTTATTTTCTTCTAATCTTACAGATCAAGGCGAACATATAGTTTCAGTTTATGTTCAAGACTCTAAAGGTGCAAAGAGTAATATTCTTAATCTGACTATATCTATAATTTCACAGCCTTCAGTTGAATTAATCTGTGATCCTGGAATAGCTTTGAACGAGGAAGCTTTCTTCACAGCATCAGCTTTCAAGCCTCAAGGTTCAATTGTTAAATATGAATGGGATTTTGATAGCCCAAGTAGAGTTTCACCAGATTCAGTTGATTTTATAGGTTTTAATTTTGCAACACATTCTTACGACTCCACTCCTGCTGATGAAGAAGGATATTTAGTTGTAATTAAAGTTACAGATAATGACGGACTAACAGCAACGAATTATTGCCAAATTCCTATTGTTGAAGAGGAAACTTCAGCTACTTCTTCATCAACAAAAGAAGAAGCAGGCTTAAGTTCTCAATTGACAACTACAACAGGTCTGCTTGGTATTGCAATTCTGCTCATAGGGATTGGAGGTATCATCTTTTATTTTAATAGAGATAGTTTTGATACATATACTCCGCCTAGTACGCCATCTTCTTCTACGCAGTTGTCTAATAATTCACCTTTAAATTCTAAATCTAATGAGGAGGAATCAAAAAAGCCTACAAAAAGGAAGGTTATGAGAAAACGTGTTGTTAGTAAGGAAATTCCTGAAACTATGACAGTTGAATGTCCAGAATGCTCCTCACAAATTGAAATTCCAAAAATCTCAGGTTCACAAGAACTTAAGTGTCCAGATTGTGGATTGGAAGGAGAAATTGACATTTAGAATAGTGTCTAGTTATATTTTATAGGGTTCTTGTACTGGTCAACTTGTAGAGATGAAGCGCGTAAAGTTAATTAACGATCCAGCCGAACTAGTAGCACTTTTTAGGGCTGTAGATTCAGAAGTTAGAAGAAACGTATTGAGCACTTTGGCAGAGGGTTGGACAATGATTAGTGAGTTGAATGAAAAATTTGGCGATGAAGCAAATGATATTATTGTATATTACGAAAAATTTAAGTTGATTGAATCCAGATGGGAAGTGAATAAAGACACTGGAAGGCCCGAGAAGAGTTACAGAACATTTTACAATGCTTTTCAAATTTCTACATCCTTAACATTTGATGAGACTCAAGAGCTTCTTACAGTTGTTTTAATGCCAGATAAAGAGTTTGTCAAATATGAATCTAAAATAGTTGAGTTAATAGGGGATGAAGGAACATTTGCTAACGATGTCGGAAGAGATATAGGAGTCAGTTCGCTCACTTTGAAAGGTCTAGTTAGACGTTCGGTAAAATTTGATTTTAAGGGGCATAACATAGTGCCATTGAAAGAGGAAGAATAGTGAACGATTTAGATATTGATGAAACATTACCAGGTCAAGAAATAGAAGAAGATATCAAAGAAGAAGTTATACGAAGAGAAACAGAGTTCTCCTCTACGGTTAAATCATCAGGATCATCACTAAGTGATTACCCAACAGATGCTGAAAAAGCAGAATCACTGCGAGGTTGGTTATATCTTATCGCTGGCGCAGGTTACGGAACTCTTGTAGTTTACTTAGTTTTAGTTATTCAGCAAGGCATGAACATACCTTTACTTAGTTCCGGATCTGAAGTATCTGATACTTCAGGCGCATTGTCTACAGCAGTTTTGATTTCTGGAATGGTTTATGTAACAATATGGTTCTTTATGTCCGGAAAAAACCATTCATTTTTCACTGAAGACCCAGACAAAGCTAAATTTTATGCAGGAATAATTGGTCTAGCTTCTCTAGTGATTATAGCAATTAGTTGGGAAGATCACCAAAGAGAAATGATTATCTCAGCAATTTTAACCGCAGTTTCAACATGGTCTTATATTCGTTCCTCTGAAATGAAGGCATGAATTATTTTTAATTTTTCAAGTTACAATTCTTCGTAGGCATAGTTTTACTCCCAGGTAAGTCATGACTACAGTCATGATAGTTATGTATGTTATCGAAAAAATTAAATTTTCTATTCCATCCCCATAGGCTAAGGTACGTGTGACTATAGCTGCATGAGTCAAAGGTAAACACATTGCAATATTTTGAGCGGCTGGTGGGAATTCGCTCAAAGGAAAAAAGGTTCCAGCTAAGATAAACATTGGATTTACAAACAGAAAAAAAGGTATGTTGAACCAGTCTATAGAGGGCGTATATGAAGTTAAAATAAGTCCCATTCCAGCAAACATTAATCCAATTGGAATTGCAACAATTGGCATTAAAATAGCTCCTTGCACCGAAATTAAAGGCTGATTAACTACATATCCAACTGATAAGATTGCAGTAGTCATTAGAGTGGCATTAGTGACTGATTTTGTGGTAGCCCATAATAATTCAGCTACTAGTACATCAGATGCAGAAGCAGGTGTTGCAGCTATTGCTTGCCATGTCTTTTGGTAATACATTCGTACAAAAGCTGAATAAGTAGCCTCAAAGAAAGCTCCAAACATCATCGATATTGCAAGAATTGACGGAGCGATATACTCTACATAACTAACGCCTCCCATTTCGTTAATATACGCCCCTACTCCAAAACCAAATCCTAAAAGGTACAGAATAGGCTCAACAAGAGGTGGCAATAGATTTGTTCTCCAAGTTCGTACCCAGACATCAGCATGTCTTCTCCATACGGCGTATACCATCTGAGGTGAAATTCCTTGAACTTCTTGCATCCTTAGTCTCTAAGTTGTCTCCCTGTTAAATTTAAAAAAACGTCTTCGAGCGTAGCTCTTCTTCTGATGATATCAGTTAAATTTCCCTCATCTTTAAATTCAGATATGATATTTTCAATTTCTTTTCCATATAAGATAATTCTATCGGTAACTCGACTGAAACTTACTTTCATTAACTTACATTTTTTCTCAACTAAGTTTAAAGTTTCTTCATCTTTTCCGAATGATAGTGCCACCAATTCGGCAGCATTATCTCCGATGGTTTTTTTAATTAATTCTTTTGGATTTCCTTGGATTAAAATCCTACCAGAGTCCATAATTGCTAGTTCATCGCATAATATTTCAGCTTCATCCATGTAATGCGTAGTAAGAAGAACGGTTTTTCCTTCATTTTTAAAAATTCTAATTTGGTCCCAGACACTATGCCTTGCTTGGGGGTCTAAACCAGTAGTTGGTTCATCTAAAATTAATAATTCAGGTTCATTTATCATTCCTCGCGCCACTATTAGTCGCCTT
>JAPOKN010000026.1 GCA_029977605.1 Methanobacteriota archaeon | reverse complement strand
GGTACATTAGATCCTAATGTTACAGGAGTATTGCCCGTTTCTATTGGCAAGGCTTCAAAAGTCATAAAAGTTCTTCAAGAGTCTTCCAAAGAATATATTTGTCATTTAAAATTAGGTAAGAATCCTGGTGAGAAAAAGGTGAATGAAGTATTTGCTAAATTTATTGGCCCTATATACCAAATTCCACCTTTTCAAGCTGCTGTAAAAAGAGAATTGAGAATTAGGCGTATATACGATTTAGAGATTTTGGAGCATAATTCCAAATCAGTTCTTTTTCGTGTTGAATGTGAGGGTGGAACTTATATTCGTAATTTGTGCGATGACATAGGTTCGGTATTAGGTACTAAAGGAGTAATGGAGCAATTGATTAGAACTAAATCAGGACCATTTAATTTACAAGATTCATTTTCCTTAGTAGAGGCTCATGATATATTCCAAAATTGGAAATCCTCTTCTGATGGAGAAATGATGAAGAAAATGTTAAGGCCTTTAGAAGACATGTTAGTCGATTTACCTAAGATAGAAGTTAAGGATTCTGCAGTTGATGCAGTTTGTCATGGCGCTGATTTGGCTATTCCGGGTATATCTGCAGTGTCTAAAGGTTTGAAGCGTGGCCAATTAGTCTCACTGATTTCGGGCCAGTCTGAGTCAATAGCTCTTGGTAGAGCTACCATTGATGCAAAAGAGATCATCGATAAGAAAAATGAGAAAGGTAAAGCTGTTAAACTTGAAAGGGTGATTATGGAGAGAGGAACTTACCCTAGGGAGTGGAAAACAAAGTGAAGTTCGAAAGAGAAGTATTTGGATTATTAGGTTTTTTATTAGTTCTTGGGGCGCTTTATTTTGCACTAATTGAAACAGGGCCAGCAAAATTTTTTACTGCACCTAACGCTCAGAAGCTTTTCTATTTGCACGTCCCCTCAGGTTTGATTACATATCTGGCATTTTTGATGGTTGTAGGAGGCAGTATTATTTTCCTTTACAATGGTTCAGAATATGCAGATAGGTTAGCTAAAAGTTCAACTGAATTAGGTATAGTTTTTGGCCTTATGTCATTAGCTTCAGGTACTTTCTGGATGAAGGCAGAGTGGGGTGGAGACATAGTAAGTCGATTTTTAACCGATATGAGGTTAGCAACAACTCTCGCAATGTGGCTACTCTACATTGCTTACTTTGTTTATAGGAGGCAACCAGAAACACTACAAGTTAAAAAAAATGCAGCTATCCTTGGGTTATCAGGCATGCTCATGGTTCCCTTATCTTATTTGTCATCAAGATATCTAAGGTCGCATCATCCAGTTATTGTTGGAACTGAGGATCAAGGAAGTTTAGATCCTTCACTAAGGTTTGGTCTTTACTTAGGTTTATTTGGTTTTTTATTTATTTTTATATTTCTTTTCAAGTTCAGGATGGAAATCGAAAAGATGGAAAGAGATATTTTTAAAGTTAAAATGGAGAAAATATGAGATTTTTGGCATTACTTTTAATAATTTTGTTATTTTCGGGTTCAAGTCTTGGGGAATGCAGAAACAAAGATTGTATGACAACACAATTTAAATTCGAGACTATGGGGCATACTTTTCATTACGATAAAGTCTTTAACATTGGTACAAACTGGTACATAATTTTTGATTATCCTGTAAACAACACAAATAAAACAATTTCTTTTGAATTTTCCACAGGGATTAGTAAAGAACACGTATATGACAATGATTTAGTCACAGATTCAATTAGTTTTTCAGGTTCGACTTTTAGCGAGGAAAATTTAAACCTGGTTTTGAATGTAATTATAACTGATGAAGATAATTCAACCAATGGTTTTAATCTAAATATTGATATCAATAAACCTCCTGCAGATGATTTGTTTTACCTCTGGGGAGGCATGACAGTATTTTGGACAGCCATTGGTGCATACGTATTATATATCTCAATCAAGTTTAATAAATTAAGAGATAAGCTGTGAAAAGTATGGATAATCAAAGGAGAACTATCGCCCCGTGGTCGTCATGGTCTAAGGCTCTTTTGGCATTTTCTTTGTTGATTGTAACTGGCGTTGTGGTTTCTCTTTCGGTAACAGAGCAGTCTATGTATGTGTCAGTTGAGGAAGCAATATCTGGCAAGCATTCAGTGGGTTCTAGTTTGCAAGTTCACGGGACAATAACGAATTTGAAAACTAATGATTGCATATTAATTGATGGTAATTTTTCTTTGAAAGTTGATATTTCTTCTCTTGTTTTACCTGATACTTTTGCTGAAGATAAAGGAGCCACTTTTACGGGAGTTTTGGAAATGCAGGACGGAGTGGTTTTTTTAAAAGCTGAAGAAGTTCAGATGGGCTGTCCTTCAAAGTATGAGCCTCTTGAGGAAAGTGTATGAGGGATAAACTCAAGAAGATAAACGATTATAGTTTCGAGCTACCTAAATCAGGCAAAATGAATGTACCTGGCAAAATATATTCTTCTGAGAATTTACTCAGCCACCCTGGTATGTCATCTGCGATTAAACAAGTTGCTGACGTAGCTACACTCCCTGGAATAGTTGATTCAAGTCTTGCAATGCCTGACATACATTGGGGATACGGTTTTCCTATAGGTGGAGTTGCAGCTTTTGGGACCGAAAAATCAAAACAAGACACAGGCGTAATATCGCCGGGAGGTGTTGGTTTTGATATTAACTGTGGTGTTAGACTAATCAAATCCAATCTTCAGGTAAATGATATCATGCATAAACAGAAGGAGCTAATAGATAAGTTGTATTCTGAAGTTCCAGCAGGACTTGGTTCAAAGGGTAAAATAAGATTATCAGATAAAGATCTTGATTCAGTTTTGTCTACAGGCGCAGATTGGGCAAGTGAAAATGGATATATTTGGAATAATGATTTAGAATTTTTTGAGGAACAAGGTTGTATTGATGGGGCGATAACTGAGCAAGTTTCAGAATTTGCACGCAAGAGGGGAAAGAAACAATTGGGTTCTTTGGGAAGTGGCAATCATTTTTTAGAAGTTCAAAAAGTAGAAGAAATTTTTGACGAAAGGGCTGCCAAAATATTTGGATTGTACGAAAACCAGGTAGTAGTTATGATGCATACAGGGTCACGTGGTTGTGGCCATCAAGTTTGCCAAGATCATCTTTCTTGTATCTTAAAGGCTGGAGAAAGAGAAGGAATTAATTTACCTGATAAGCAATTAGCTTCAGCACCCCTAAATACAGTTGAAGCTAGAAATTATTTAGGAGGTATGTCTGCAGCTGCTAATTTTGCATGGGCTAACAGGTCTTTGGTTACGTATGGGACACGTAAAGCTTTTTCGGATATTTTTGGTGTAGATTCAGAGAATTTAGGAATGAGTACTCTGTATGATGTCTCACATAATATTGCCAAAGTAGAAAAACATAAATCTGGAGAAGTTTGCGTTCATAGAAAAGGAGCAACAAGGGCTTTTGGCCCCGATTCACTAGACATTCCTTCAAAGTATAGAGAGGTTGGCCAGCCAGTTATTGTTCCGGGAGATATGGGAACTTGTAGCTACGTTCTTTCAGGTACTGAGGGTGCAATGGCTCAGACTTTTGGTTCTACATGTCATGGTGCAGGGAGAGCTTTAGGAAGAAAAGCAGCTCTCAAAAAATTTGGTTCAAGAAATTTAATAAAGGAGCTTTGGGAAAAACAACGAATTTACGTTAAGGCACGTTCTCCTCGTATCGCTAATGAGGAAGCTCCAGATGCTTACAAGGATGTTTCGGAAGTAGTAGATGTATGTCATAATTCAGGTATCGCAAATAAGGTAGCCAAATTGAGGCCTTTAGGCGTGGTGAAAGGTTAATGGGAATTAAATTAGGTCCTCTATTGGAAACACGTCCTATAAAAGTTGAAGAATTAGCCAATCAAAAAGTAGCTATTGATGGATATAACATTCTTTATCAGTTTTTATCTAGTATTCGTCAAGCTGATGGAAATTTACTAACAGATTCAGAAGGAAGAGTGACCAGTCATTTAAGCGGACTTTTTTTCAGGCTTTCGGCATTAGTAGATAACGGAATTAAGCCCTGTATTATTTTTGATGGTAAACCTCCTAAATTAAAGAAGAAATTACTAGAAGAAAGAAGACTGAGAAAAATTAAGGCAGAGATAGAGTGGGAAGCTGCAATATCTGCCGGAGATGTGGAGACCGCAAGAACAAAAGCCCAACAAACAACACGGTTGGATAAGGAAATGCTAGTAGAGTCGAAAAGACTACTAGATTTATTGGGAGTTCCTTGGTTTGATGCTCCAAGCGAAGGAGAAGCCCAGGTGGCGTTTCTGATCAAAAGTGGGAAAGTAAATTATGGAGCTTCTCAAGATTACGACACTATTTTATTTGGAGCTAAAAACTTTGTACGTAATTTAACACTATCTAACAGACGTAAGTTACCTAAGCAAAATAAATGGGTTGCAGTTACTCCGGAGATTATTGATATTGATTTATCACTTTCCAAGTTAGGAATTACTAGAGAACAGTTAGTTGATGTGTCAATATTGATGGGTACAGATTTTAATCCAGGAATTGATGGTATAGGTCCAAAGAAAGGTCTAAAATTAGTTAAAGAATGTGGTAATGCTGAGGAAGCTCTTGTAAAAATAGGGAAAGTTATTGATAATCTAGGCGAAATTAGAGATTTATTTTTAAACCCTGAAGTAGATGATTTTGATCCCTGCTGGAACAATCCTGATGCGGAAGGATTGGAAAATTTTTTATGTAATAATTATCGTTTTAACAGAGACAGAGTAATGAAAACTATAGAAATTTATACGAATTCTAAATCCAAGGCTAGACAATATACTTTGGGTGATTTCTAATACTTAAATACAGTCTATTAATTTGAAACTATGGATAGTATAAGCTTGAAAGAGTTTAACATATTGCGTGACTCAGGAATTAATATTCTTGATTCACGTCCTACTTCTCATTTTTCCAATAACCATATTCCAGGGTCTATTGGAATCAGCATTAATGGCTCATTTGAGTATATGGTTAATTGTTTTTTCCCTGAAAAAGGTAAATTAATTTTGATTTCTAAAAAAGATAGGTTAAGCGAATCAGTCTTGAGACTCGAAAGCGAAGGTTTTTTAGATATAAAATATTTTGATATTACCTTGTGGATAAATGCAGATATGGAAAGCGCTCAGGTTGAACGAGTTGATGCATCGGAAGCTTCTAAGTATGTTGAAAATATAGTTGATGTTAGCAATTCAGAAGACTGGGAAGTTTTACATGTCAAAGGAGTTTCTAATGTTCCTCTTATTGAATTGATAAAATCTCCAAATCTAATTGCATCAAATTCTGTTCTTTATTGCGGTAATGGTCACAAATCAATGGCAGCGGTTTCTTTCCTTTTAACAAAAAACATAATTACAACTGATATAACGGGCGGTCTTAGTGCAATGTTAGTAGATTCCCCTGATTTGGAGATATAAATGGCAAAAAGAGCGTTTTCATTTCTAGACATGCCACCTCGTTCTGAGAAACCAAGAGTTAATGGTATCACCATGTGTATTGACCAGGGGCTCGGTTTTGACTTTGTTGAAGGATTATTGGAGATGTCCTCCGATTACATTGATCTATGGAAGCTCGGTTGGACTACAACTCAACTTCAACCGTTAGACTTAGTTAAGAAAAAGATTAAGTTATTACGTTCCCATCAAATATCGGTTTGTAACGGTGGAACTCTATTAGAACTTTCTGAGCACCAAGGTAAATCGACCGAGCTGTTTAAAGAATTAGTACACATGGGGTGTGATTCTACAGAAATATCTAGCGGTAGTTCTGATATTACTCCAAAAAGAATAGTTGAGCTAATAACAGAAGCGAAAGAACATTCATTAAGAGTTTTTTGTGAAGTAGGCAAGAAGCTTCCTGAGGAAGATTATGAGGCTGAAGAATATAATAAATTATTGAAAGAATTTATCAATGCAGGCGCAGATAAAGTCATTTTAGAAGCTAGAGAGTCTGGGGTAAGCGTAGGAGTTATGGATGACAAAGGCACTCCAATAATGGATAGATTGGACAAAGTATTGGAGGGTATTGATACGAGTAACATCCTTTTTGAGTCACCTAAAAAATCTCAACAAATCTTCTTTTTGAAAAAATTTGGACCTGAAACAAGCCTTGGTAATATTCATCCTAATGATGCCATATCGGTTGAAACCTTGAGAAGAGGAATGAGGGGTGATACTATGAATGATTTTTATTTTGTTATAGCCGATAGGCATTTGAAAAAGCAAGGCAAACAATGAAAATTGTTATAGATCATGGTATCGCAGGGGCGACCAGAGCTGTTGCAAGAAAAGATGCGATTATTATAGTAGATACAATCAGAGCTTCAACAACCTATGTGAATGCTTTCAGTAAGGGTGTAAATCGAATAGTTCCATGTTCTAGTAGAGAAGATTTGACTAACCGTTCAGAAAAATATCCCAATTGTGTAAAGTCAGGAGAAAGGCAATGTAAAAAAATTGAAGGATATGATTTTGGTTCATCACCAAAAGAGATGTCTCTTTCTAATCTAGATGGTAAAACTATGCTATCAAGTACTACAAATGGATCACGTATGGTTGTAGCTTCACATGATTCACCATGTGTAGTTATGGGTTCTTTTTGTAATGCATCCGCAGTTGTTAGTTATTTGAAAAAGCAAAATCTAGATGTAACTATAGTGTGCTCAGGAAGACTTGGTGAAGAAGTCATAGAAGATAATTTGTGTGCTGAGTTTTTACTATGGGGTTTTGACAATTTATTAGAAGACTTTAGATTGAACTCGAAAGAAATTTACGCAGAATGCTTAGAATCACCAAGTTATTTGATGTTAAAATCAGCAGGTTTGGAAGATGATTTTGATTTCTGTATGGCAATAGATTCCCATTCAATTGTTCCAATCCTTGATGGTGATGGTTTCATTTTAGTTTAACACGACGGATTTCTTCGTTACCACAAACTGAACAATTTTTAAGTTTAATTTTCTCTATGTGGCCACATGCAGTACACCTGTATCTCCATATTCTTTTTTCTGAAATAATTTTTCCTGAGCAAGATAAGAATTTAATGTTTAATGCTAGTGCAATATTTTGTATAGCAAAATCATCTGTAATTATTGTTCCCTTACATTGGTAACCAAGTGCTATTATGTCAATGTCCACTCTAGATAAAACATCAAAATCACCAGTTTCTTTTGCTTGTTTTTGTACTATTTCATAAGAGGATTTTTCAGCTTTCATTATTTTTAAGTTTGTAGCAAGCATATTTTCAAAGTACTGTTTACTCTGTTTGTTAACAATTTCATTTTTGATGCCTGGTACTGTAGCAAATTCCCCGTTAGGATGTTTTTGAGTTAAAAATGCACATGTGTCTAGTACAATCACATTCACCCATAGTAATCAGAATAAATAGGTTTAATAAATTCCTAAAACGGGGCGACAGTTTACGGCACGCCAGATAAAGGGTTTTGATAATGAGTTAAAGCTAGCATCAACTAGCCAGTCTGGCGAATTGAACATTATTTCACCCCATTTTATTCCTCTTTTTGAATATTTCATCATTTTCCCCATTTGTTTATCCCAATTTTTTTCATATTCATCCAAACTGTAACCATGGTTAATGTGGTTTGCAATTGCTTGTCCAGCAACACGTCCTCCAATCATTGCCGTTGTTATTCCAGCTCCGTTAGACGGAAGGACCATCCCAGCAGAATCTCCTGCTAACATGTAATTTCCTTTTGTAAATTGACTTATGGTTCCTGACATTGGTAGTGCCCCGCTACCTTTGTAGGTAATTTTACCTTTAAATCTAGCGAAAAATTCCTCGGCCTTAGTTTTCAAATTTACATCTTTAGCATATTTTTTTTGAATTCCAATTCCAATATTTGCACCATCTTTCTTTGGAATAACCCACGCATACCCTCCAGGGGCGGTTGATCCAAAATATAAATCCACCTGATCATCAAAGTTGCCTTCAATTAGCATAAATTTAACAAAAATATTTAGCGATTTTTCGTCCCAGTGCTTAGCTCTTAGAGGGTCATGGGGCCCGCCACAGCCAACTATTATCTTTCCTTCATATTCATCGCCATTGGTCAAACGGATAATGTTATCTCTGATATCAACAACCTTTGACTTTGTTAGAAATTTAGCACCTGCTTCTTTTGCTAAGTTAACAAGAGCTTGATCATGAACTGGTCTTTCTAAAATCTTACCTCTAAATGGATAAACTAATTTTTTACCAGACGGAGTTACCAAACCCATCTTTGTAGTTCTTCTGGATACGGCTTTCTCAGGTAGATTGAACAGATCATCAATTTCAGGTACATGAGGGCATAATTTTCGAAGTTGATTATTGGTAGGTACTAATTCACCACACTGTAATGGGCTGCCTATTTTCTCTCTGCTATCTATTACTAATACTTTAACGCCTCCAAGAGCAGCATATCTTGCAACAGTACTTCCAGCAGGCCCTCCTCCAATAACTATTGCATCCCAGCTTTTTTCCACATTGTCTATTAACCCTGCTAAAATATAGTTTGGTTGAAATAATAAGTATCATAAAGGGCTCTGCATCGATATTAATGTGGATGCAATCATTTTAGCTGCTGGTGAGGGTGCTCGTCTAAAGGGATGGACAAGTGATAAACCTAAAGGTATGATTACTCTTGGGAATGCTCCAATCCTAGAGCATATTGTTCATGGTTTATCAAAGTCAGGTATTCAAAAAATTAATATGGTTGTGGGATATCGCAAGAATTTAGTTATGTCTTACTTTGGCGATGGAAGCAAATTTGGCATCAAAATAAACTACATTGAACAGTCCACATTGTCAGGCACTTTGGATGCCTTAAAGCTTGGTTTGAAAGGCATAAGCAACCATTTCATTTTAGTTCCAGGAGACAATTATATTTCATCTTCTTCTTTTCTTCCATTAATAAGTAATGAAAAACCAGTTTTGCTTGCAGGAAAAGCAGATAGGTGGTCTAAATGGGGAGAGATTGAATTTGTGGGTTCCAAAGCAAAGATTACATTTGATAATCCTGAAGCTTTCGGTAGATTACACTTTACGGGAATAATGAAATTAGATAAAGATATTGCTGAGAGTTTAATTTCTGCAGATGGAAGGCACATAGGTGAAGCTCTTCAAAAAATCGAAGAAGATGTTAATTTTGATGTTATCAAATCGGACTATTGGCACAATATTGTTTACCCTTGGGATTTGATTGATGGAAATAGACTATCTCTTCAAAATCTATTCTTGTCCAAGTCGGGAAAAATTGAAAGAAATGTAACACTTAAGGGTCCTATTTCGATAGGCTCAGGTTCTGTAATTTGTTCAGGAAGCTATCTTGAAGGCCCAATATCAATAGGTAATAATTGTGTGGTTGGACCTAATACTTTTGTTGGTAGCTCGGTATCAATTGGCGATAATACAAGAATTGGTGCTTTCAGTGAAATCAAAGACTCAATAATAATGTCCGATTCAGTTATTGGAAGCTATAATTCTATTGTTGGAACAGTTATAGGGAATGGAACTGAAACTGGTACAAATGTAATAGCTAACCCAAGTAACCGGCAAGTTACATACCTAGATCATACAGTTTCTTTGAGTGATAGAGGATCTATGGTTGGAAATAGATGTTATATTGGCAATAGAGCAGTTCTTGACGGCGGTTCAATTCTTCTGGAAGGCGCCACTATTGGCGAGGGAGAAGTTTATAATGCGGACTTCCAAGGAGATAATATCTGATGTGCGGCATCGTGGGTTATACAGGCAATAAGCTAGCTCAAGAAATTGTAATTGATTCCTTAAAGAAGTTAGAATACCGAGGTTATGATTCTTCAGGCATAGCTTTGCATGAAGGTGAAATAGTATTTTCAAAGAAAGAAGGCCCGATTGCTAATTTAGAGTCCGTATTAGATTCATCGAATTCTAAAATGGCTATTGCTCACACTAGGTGGGCTACTCATGGAGTACCTTCTGATGTTAACTCTCATCCCCATTTGAGTAATGATGGTAAGATTGCCGTGGTTCATAACGGAACTATTGATAATTATTTAGATATCAAATCGGCTTTGGAGGAAGAAGGTTTTAATTTTTTGAGTGAATCAGATACCGAAGTTATACCAAATTTATTGTCAAAATATTATGATGGAGATTTGGTTAAAGCTGTAAGTAAAATATTGGATGAGATTGAAGGAATATACACCATAGCAGCAATACATGTTGATAATCCTGAGCAAATTGTTTCGGTTAGGAATGAAACACCTTTAGTAATTGGCTTGGGTAATGATGAAAATTATGTTGCTAGTGATATTTATGCAATTTTAAAATATACTCAACAAATCATCTATCCTGACGATCATCAAATAGTTAGTGTATCTCCAAAGGAGGTAAAAGTATTAGATCAGAACTTAAATGAAGTAAATTTTGAAGTGGAAACTGTGGAAAAGTACACTGAAGTAGCTGAAAAAGGTGGTTTTGAACATTTTATGCTTAAAGAGATTTTCGAACAGCCTAAGGCATTACAAGATTCTCAAACCGAATTATTTGTGAATTCTCCTCTTGATAATCTTGATCTAAATTGGAAAATCGGAAGTATTTCTATAGTTGCTTGTGGTACTTCTTACCATGCAGGCCTTGTTGGAAAATATGTAATTGAGCAGTTAACTGCAATCCCAGTTTCAGTTCATTACGCTTCAGAGTTTAGGTACGCAGCACCTGTTCAGGGCGTTGGAGGACTCATGTCCTCAAGACCTTTAGTCATCTTAATTTCTCAAAGTGGTGAAACTGCAGATACTCTTGCTGCAGCTCGAGCTGCAAAACAACAGGGTTGTCATACCGTTGCAATTTGTAATGTTCCAGGAAGTAGAATAACTAGAGAAGTCGACGGAGTTATAATTACAAAGTCTGGGCAGGAAATTGGTGTTGCAGCCACTAAGACTTTCCTTACGCAGATGCAGGCCCTTTACGCACTTGCTATGCACCTTGCCTTCCAATCCGGCTCTATAGATCACGTAATGCTGAAAAATTGGGAAAATGAGCTAAGAGGAATTCCTAGTAAGATTACTCAGCTTCTTAATTCTTCTGAATCTATCAAGGAACTTGTCCCTCATATTTCAAAGGCTAAGTCTACATTTTTCATAGGTCGCAATATCAATTATCCTCTTGCTCTAGAGGGTGCTCTTAAGCTTAAGGAAATTTCATACATTCATGCTGAAGGATATCCTGCTGGAGAGCTTAAGCACGGTCCATTAGCACTTCTAAGTTCTGACACTCCAGTGATTGCTATAGCCATTCAAGATCACACTTATTCTAAATTAATATCAAATATTGAAGAGATATCTGCTAGAAGCGCTCCAGTAATTACGGTTGCACAAAAAGGAGACAAACATGCATTGAGAGTTTCAGATCATGGCTTTGAATTGCCCGAAGTGGATCCTGTTTTATCTCCATTCCTCGTTGCTGTTTTTGTTCAATTATTATCATATTATGTGGCGCATGATTTAGGTAAAAGTATAGATAAGCCAAGAAATTTGGCAAAGTCAGTTACTGTTGAATAGTTAACTATTTAATTCTTCTAAACTTTTGAGCGCAAAAATAGTGTGTAAAGCAGTTCCAATATGTAATGCGTCTTCGTCAGCCTTAAACATTGGATGGTGCACGCTAAATGTTGCATCTATATCTGGATTATTCATTCCTAATACCACAAAGCAGCCTTTTACTTTTTCAGTGTAGTATGCAAAATCCTCTCCTCCCATTACAGCATCTAAATCACTAACATTTTCATCACCTAGTAGTTCAATTCCAACATTTTTAGCAAATTTCCACATTTCTGAATCGTTGACTGTTGGTGGATAATCATTTCCAACATATTCAACAATAGCTTCGCAACCATGAGTTTGAGCTATTCCTTCAGAAATTTCCTTAACTCTTTTTTGAAGCTCTTTTAGACCGTCCATAGTAAGAGATCTTAACGTCCCTTTTACTTTAACCTCCGAAGGGATTACGTTTGACGCATTACCTCCGTTAATTACCGTGATGCTAACTACACCAGAATCCAACGGATCTAGTTCCCTTGAAATTATTGATTGTAGATTTGTTATAATTCTGGCTGAAGTTAACACAGGATCTTTTGTTAATTGAGGAACGGCAGCATGTCCTCCAACTCCTTTAACGGTAAGACTGAGTGATGAGGTAGCGGCTAAGAATGTTCCTTCCCTTGATCCAATTTGGCCGCTTGGCAATTGTGGCCAAACGTGTAATCCAAAGATCCTTTCAACTTCTGGATTTTTTAAGGCACCTTCTTCCCTCATTAGTTTTCCACCTGCACCGCCTTCTTCAGCTGGCTGGAACAGAAGCTTTATTGTTCCGTTAATTTGGTCTTCTTTTCCTTTCAGTAGTTTAGCAGCACCAAGAAGCATAGATACATGACAATCATGACCGCACGCGTGCATTTTCCCATCTATTTTACTTTTGAATGATACATCAGTTTCTTCATGGATTGGTAGCGCATCCATATCTGCCCTTAATGCAACACAAGGACCATTTCCATTGCCAATAGAAGCAAGGACTCCAGTTTCTGCAATAGGGTGTTTGTATGATATTTCTAATTTGTCAAGTTCTCGTCTAATAAGCTCACTTGTTTTAAACTCTTCATACATCAGTTCAGGGTGTTCATGCAATTCCCTTCTAATGCTGATAATCCAATCAGATATTGACATTGATTCGTCTTTTATCTTATGATATTCCATATTCTTCCAATCAAAGCTGTTTAATATTATTTATCAGGCATTTTCATGATTATTACGTCCCCATTGTCAAACCAAATAGGAAATTTGTTATTATCTGTGAACTTAGTCTTTGCTTCACCTGTCAGCTCTTCCGCAGGATCCCATTGCAAAAGAGCAACTCCTTTTTGCATTTCTTCTGATAAAAGAACATAGGTAACATCTTTTCTTCCAGCTTGCGGTGTTGGTAAATCTTTACCAGCCAGGATAGATTCTTCAGTATTTCCGTTAATGACAGTTGCACCATTTTCCCAGGTTGCATTTGTTTTAGTCAATCCAAAAGTTAAACTGCTTAATCTGTGATCGCTGGCAACAAGACTGTTTTCTTCAGCAAAGTCAAACCATAAGATACCATCAATTTCTTTCTGATTACTGCCTTCTTGGAATCCTCCCATCACGGAAGGTGGAGGATATGCGCCCCATGCACATCCAAGCAAAAGAATTGTGAATACCGCAGTAACATATTTCCTTTTTTTGGTTTCGAATCCTATAATAAAATATTGAAAACTTATTCCAATCATTAGAGCAACTGGAGCCAGCAAATAAGGCGCATGTCTGTAAGCAATTAATAGATGAGAGCCTGTTGCAGCACCTATTGTAGCCAATCCAAGAATTGGTAGTAACCAACCCCAAAGTAACCAACTATTCTTTTTTGACGTAACAAAACTAGGAACGCAGGCTAATGACATAATTGCTAGATTGACCCCTAAGTATGGAGTTGCTTCAAAATCGACAGGAATGTCTGTTCCAGGTACGCCTTTCCATAGAACAAGCATTATTAGGATAAATACTCCAACAAATGAGGCCACAGTACGTTTCAAATAATTATTATGAGTTATATTTTCACTAAAATTAGGCAAATTGAGCCTATCTTTGATTAACCATAAAATGGTAAGTGATACAAATGGAATTAGAGTTAACACAAGTGTCGTTGGAATGTTTTCGGGTAGAAAATCAAAAGCACTGTCATCTAACATTTTTCTGAAAGACTTTGCATAAATTAACCAGTAAACTGAAATCGGTAGTGACATCAATCCTACAACCATAATCCCTTCAGTACCTATTTTTTTGTTTCCTGCGGCAATTTCTACAATCAATATTCCTAATATGGCTGCCATTAACAAAAGTAAAGTGAAATGATGCGTAAGCAGTAGAGCAAAAAACGAGAATTTAGCCATATTTCCCCACGGATTTCTTTTCAGTGGATTAATAACCCATATACTTTCATCTTTCAGTATTTTGATCCAATTTAATATAAGAACAAATCCTAAAGTTTCAGCTAATCCCCCAGGCATAGGATGAGAGTTCGCATACACTACTCCAAATGTAACTCCGTAAAATGCCGAACCAAATAACGCAGGTGTAAATCCTACAAGTTCTTTGCCAATAATAAATAGCATTGGAATGGCTAATCCAGAGATTAAAGGAATGAACCAAGTTAAGGAAGTGTAGTAAGAAACATCAAAAACTAAAGCTATAGTTGCAGTTAATATTTGCATTCCTTGGAAATCAGGATATGCCCTTCCCCAGCCAATATAATCTTCATTTAGCATCATTCCATTTTCTACCAAGTATCTGGTTAAGTACAAATATTCTCCAGAATCGCTTCCCCATATTGGCCAGTCATACTTGTGTACAAATCTGAGTAAAATAGTTAGTGAAAATACCGAATAAAGCAAATACCTTTGGTAATTTTTAATTCTCATTTTTTACCCCAGCAACTAGCATAGTTATTTCAGCAATTAAAACAAAAGATATAAGGAAAATCATGTTTAGAATCATGGATGGTTTGGGCGTTGCTATTATTGCTATAAACAAAATTAAAGTATATATGTATTTTCTTACATCTTTACGCCCTTCTACAATTCTATTAATGAGTAAAGTGAATACAGGCGTACTAATCAATAATCCTGTGAAAAGTGTAGTTGAAATTATTATTTTAATTGTTTCATACACAGATAGATTTTGAATTACTATTTCACTATCAGCAAGAAGTAAATCGAGAAAATATGGAGTTACTAAGAAAAATCCTATGCCGCAACCTAGTAAGAAAAAAGTTTGACCAATTACAAAGCTATATCCAATATTATTTCTTTCGAAATCAGTCAAACCTGTTCTTGAGAAATTGTAAATTGATAGTAACCAAAGGGGGGAGGAAAATATGAGACTTAACACCAAACTAAGGAATATTTTGGTTTTGAAATATTCGACTGGACTGTAAGTAGTTAAATCATTTATATCCAGACTAACTGCCTCCAGAATATTAATAATTAAATTAGATGCAAAAGAAATAATCATCATCATTAAAATTACATTGATTACGAAAGGCAACAGTAAATATGTTCTTAGTTCCTCGAGATGGCTTGAAAGTGGGCTGCTTATGTCTTTTGATTCTGCCACTAACTGGCTAAGGTCGGGGGCTTAAAAGGCGCCTTGTATGGCTAACCATGAAGATTCTACAGGGGTGTGTCAGATATCCTCCAGCTCCAGGTGGTGCTGAAACTGTAGTAAAAGCATATTCGGAAGGCTTAAGGGACTTAGGACAT
>JAPOKN010000027.1 GCA_029977605.1 Methanobacteriota archaeon | reverse complement strand
TGTAAATCAAATATCAAGGGTATTGACTGTGTATCATCTGTTTGTTCTGGAACATAGAGAATCCAGCATCTCTCAATTCCATTGTGCTCAAAGCATTCGTCTCGTAATCCTCTAAAAAAAGAATTATTATCCTCAGCAGGAGGGTCCTCAGGTTCTTCGGGCTCTTCTGGTTCCTCCTCTGCGGTATCATTTGTTTCCTGAACCTGTTCTTGTTGGACTCCTACCTCATCAGAGTCCTCTGATTGGTAAATGAAAAAATACCCATATGCACCGCTTGCTCCTGTTACCAAGAGCATGGCGATTACAATTAGGGTCATTTTTTTCATTGTTTTTAAATTTCTAGCGATGAAGTATATTCACCACTGCAAGCCAAAGAATTCATTTCAGCCCTATGGTGAAATACTGCATATGTAGATTCTAAATTGTCTTTTTGACCATTCCAAGTTTTCAATGCTGATTGCTGTAATGCTCGGCCGTATGAAAAACTCAAAGCCCATGGATGATCTCCCATTTTGTTCATCGCATTCAAGTGTTCTGTAGCTTCTACTTCGGATTGACCACCCGATAAGAATACTATTCCTGGAACTTCGGCAGGTACTGACTCAGTAAGGCATTTAACTGTCATTTCTGCAACCTTCATCATATCTCCTTGAACTTTGCAATCACTTCCTGATATTACCATATTTGGTTTCAATAAAATTCCTGGCAAATAGACGCCTTCATTTTCTAGCTCTTTGAAAACAGCCTTCAATGTCTTTTCAGAAACTTCATAACATGTCTCAATTGTATGGTCTCCATCCATCAAAACTTCAGGTTCAACTATAGGAACTAATTCTGCATCTTGACAAGCTTTTGCATATTTTGCAAGAGCTGATGCATTGGACTGAATGCATTCATCTGTTGGAATTCCGTCTCCAATTGTAATTACTGCCCTCCATTTCGCAAACCTAGCTCCTTGCTTGTAATAGTCTAAACATCTCTCATACAAACCATCTAAGCCTTTTGTTAGCTTTTCAGAGGGTGAAGAATCCATAGAGTGGGCTCCTTTGTCAACCTTAATTCCTGGATAAATGCCCTTAGATTCTAAAATATTTGAAAGACGAGTTCCGTCCTTAGCTTTTTGTGTTAATGTTTCTTCAAATAAGATAACTCCAGAAATGTAATCTTCAACTCCATCTGTGTCGAACAAAGCTTGACGGAAATCTCTCCTATTTTCTTCAGTGTTTTCCTGATCGATTAAAGCCAATCTTTTCCCCATGGTAGGGGTGCTTTCGTCTGCTGCCAAAATTCCTCTGCTAGAAGCGACAATATCGCTTGCGACTTTGGCTAAACTTTCTTTATTCATAACCTCGCAAAACGGCCTCAATAAAACAATTAGGGGCTATTCTTGACCAATATCTTTTAACAAGTTTTCAAACCAAGGTTGTGAAGTATCGAATTCTTTCCCGCCTTTTATCAATTGTAGGTTAATCAAACCCAAATTTCCTGAATTATTTTCATCAAGTCCTACTAAACCGCTCTGTCCGTTAATTGCCAATTCAGCTGCCATAAATGCTGATTCTTTTATCAATTCTAAATCTCTTGAACCTGGTTTAGCCGATCTTGCAAAATAACCGCTCTTCTGAATTAATGTTTTATCTGCATCCAAAGCTTCAGAAAACTGTTTAGCAAACCATTGCCCAGGATTAATGTCATCCAGTCTTACATGCCCAAAAGCATCTCTTGGCACTGATTCTCCTCTCGATTCGATTTCTCTAACAATCGTATCCATGCCTGCACCTTCACTCAAAAATATGTTAACACAATCATTTTCATCCATTATTTCGCGAAGTCTTGCGGATTCAGATTTAAAATCAATATTTTTTTCTGGAATATAAACTGCATGTACATCCCACCTCTTTTTTGAAACAAATAATTCTGGCAAATACTCTTTTTTGTCTAAAAGTTTCCTGTATTCCAATGCTGTTCCTGCAGTAAGCCATCCACAATGCCTTCCCATGATTTCGTGAATAATTAATTGCCTACGACTTGTAGTATTTTCGTTAACTATATTTTGGAAAAATCTAGCTCCTTGTTCAGCTGCAGTCCATGCTCCTAATGTTTGCTTGACTGGAATAACATCGTTATCAACTGTCTTTGGAAGGCCCACTACTGTTAGCGATTTGCCAGAATTTTCTAGATGCTTGGCCAAAGCTGCTGCCATTGTATTTGTATCATCTCCACCAATTGTATGCAAAATATCGATTTCATCTTTTTCTAATTGTTTTGCCGCTACGTCTAAAGGATTTTCTCCTTCCTTAACAAATCCCTTTTTTATGCAATCTTCAACGTTAGTCAATTTAACTCTACTATTACCAATCGGGCTTCCGCCAAAGTCGTACAAAACTTGATAATTCTTTTTTACTTCATTGGAAAAAACAACCGATTTTCCGAGAAGAAGGCCTCTGTAACCGTGCATGTATCCTACCATCTCAATATTAGGATCTAACTCGTTATATTTTTCAATTAGTCCTCCTATTGATGCAGAAAGGCAAGGTGCGATTCCACCACTTGTCAAAAAAGCTACTTTAGGCATGATTGGTTAAGAGGGGCAGACATAAGTATTACCGCTTCATTTGAAAATGACCTCTTTTAAATACTACTTCCTTAATTTAATGCCTGAAATGCGATAAAAGCTTTATCAAATGCAATATTTTGTGCTAAAATCGTGTTTAAACTAGAAAAATAAGCTATTTTGGAATAGATGTTATATAAACCACTCGACTGGCCACAAGCTCCAATATCATTAATCTAACGGTTAGCGAACAGTAGGGCCTGTAGCTCAGCTAGGTAGAGCGTCCGGCTTTTAACCGGACGGCCAAGGGTTCGAATCCCTTCAGGCCCGCCATAATGATTTGGAAAAAAGGATGCCAAAATGAACGACAACATACTGTGGTTAAACAAGCTCGTACCGAAGCACATTTTGCTTAAGGAATCTGAAATTGAAGGAAAGCTGAGTCCTTTGAATATAACTAGAGATCAATTGCCTAAAATACTTTTGAAAGATCCTGCTTTGAAAGCTCTGGATGATGAGGCTAAACCGAACGACGTTGTAGAAGTTCATCGTTTTAGTGAAAGTGCAGGCAGTAACCTCGCATACCGATTGGTGGTGGAAGAATGAATTCACGTGCATTAATCAAAGGTTTCTTTGATAGTCGTAGTGTTTCCGGGCCAAGTGCCGCACTAGTAAATCATCAATTGGGTTCTTTCAATGATTTCCTACCACATGACAAAAACCAAGCACCATGGATGCAGAGAGTTGTTGACAATATTTCTGTAGGTGCTGATGAATCCCTAAGAGGAGCAATACGCCTAGAATTAGGTGACCTAGATGTAATCGTTAATCTAGGAAAAATTAGAATTGGAAGGCCTATGGTCTACGAGGCAAACGGTTCTCAAACTGACTCTATTCCTATGATGGCACGTCTAAGAAATATGACATATGCAGCTCCAATTTACTTGAATTTTACAATTGTCGAAGAAGGAATCGAAATTGAAGAAGTAGAAGAAGAAATAGGAAATATGCCAGTTATGGTGAAATCTATTCTTTGTAATCTTCACAGAAACTTTTTGACTGGAGAAGGTTCCAGCGATGCTGAATATCGTGAGGGGCTAAAGGCAAAATCTGAAGACCCAATGGATCCTGGCGGTTACTTTATTGTAAACGGGACCGAACGTGTTCTTGTATGTCTCGAAGATTTAGCACCTAACCGTGTAATGGTAGAACAAGAGGAAAGATACCAAAGACAAACTGAGTTAGCAAAAGTTTTCTCACAAAGGGAAGGTTTCCGAGCTTTAACTGTTGTCGAGAAGAAGAAAGATGGTATTCTATCTGTATCTATTCCTGTTGCCTCTGGACAAGTTCCTCTTGCAATTTTACTGATGGCTCTTGGAATGGAATCTGCAGACGACATAATGGCTGCAATTACTGATAACAAAGATTTACAAAATTTAATTTTAGCAAATATCGAAGAAGTACATAATGAGGAAGGAATTTACACTACGCAAGAAGCATTGGAATATTTGGAAAGAAGATTTGCTGCAGGGCAATCTAAAGAATACAGAAAAAAGAGAATTAACTACATCTTGGATAATACCTTGCTACCTCACTTGAGTACTACAGAAGACTCCAGAATGAAAAAGGCAGTTTTCCTTGGACGCATGTCAAGAGAAGTTCTAGAATTACACGTAGGAGATCGAAAACCTGATGATAAAGATCACTATGCAAATAAAAGATTAAAATTAGCTGGAAACTTAATGGAAGAATTATTCCGTTCTGGACTTCAAGCTTTACTAAATGATATGAAATACCAAATGGAACGCTCTTACTCTAAAAGAAAAGAGAATAGAGTTCACCATGCAGTAAGAAGAGATGTTTTAACAAACAAAATTATGCACGCAATGGCAACTGGTAACTGGACCGGAGGCCGCGCAGGTGTTTCACAGCTGTTAGATAGGACATGTAACATGTCTACTTTGTCACATTTGCGAAGAGTTATATCTCCATTGACTAGATCTCAGCCTCACTTCGAAGCTCGTGATTTGCATCCTACTCAATTTGGTAGGTTATGTCCAAACGAAACTCCTGAGGGGCAAAACTGTGGTTTGGTTAAAAATTTAGCATTAATGGTTGATGTTTCTGAGAATGTGCCAAATCAAATCATAATGGATTCTTTGGCAAATTTAGATATTCAAGACATAGATAAAGCAAAACCTGCTTGGGGTAAAGTATACTTTAATGGAGATTTGATTGGAGCTCATAAAGCACCTACTGATCTTGTAAAAGAAATGATACAAAGAAGGAGGCAGGGCCTAATCAGCAATGTAGTTAATGTAAGATATGATGATTCTTTGAATGATGTAATTATCAATAGTGATCCTGGTAGAATAAGAAGACCTTTGATGATTACAAAAAGAGGAAATAAATTAGCCATTAAAGATAGTGATATTGAAGCTTTAAAGAGCGGTAAATTAGTCTGGGAAGACTTGATAGACAAGGGAGTCATTGAATACATTGATGCTGAAGAGGAAGAAAATTGTCTAATTGCATTAAATACAGATTATTTGACCGAGAAAAAGAAGACGCATTCCTACACACACATGGAAGTAGATCCACTAACTATTTTGGGAGTTGCTACGTCTAATGTTCCATTCCCTGAGCACAATTCTGCTCCAAGATGTACAATGGGTGCAGGTATGTCAAAACAGTCTTTAGGTATGGGTCAAGCCAATTACAGAATAAGGCCTGATACTAGAGGACATTTGCTGCATTATGCACAAAGACCTATGCTTCAAACTGAAGCTATGAAATATAATACTCTAAGAGCAAGGCCTGCTGGACAAAATTTAGTTGTTGCAGTTATGTCTTATCATGGATATAATATGGAAGATGCTTTGATTTTCAACCGCGGTTCAATAGACCGAGGAACTGGAAGATCTACTTTCGTTAGAACCTATATGTCTGAGGAAAGAAGATATCCTGGTGGACAGGAAGATCGATTTGTAATCCCTGGACCTGAAGTTCGTGGTGCACGTTCTGAAGAAGCTTATTTCTACCTTGAAGAAGACGGACTTATTTATCCTGAAATTGATTTGAAAGGTAAGGAAGTCTTGATTGGAAAAACTAGCCCTCCAAGATTCTTAGCTGAACCTACTGATTTCTTAAGTCCTCAAAAAGTTAGAGAATCTTCACTGACTGTAAGACATGGTGAAAAAGGTACTGTAGATTCGGTTATGCTTTCTGAAACTGAAAACGGTTCTAGAATTGCAAGAATTAGAGTTAGGGACCAGCGTGTTCCTGAAATGGGAGATAAATTTGCAAGTAGACACGGTCAGAAAGGTGTTATTGGACATATGGTTCCACCTGAAGGTATGCCTTTCACTGAAGACGGAATTACTCCGGATTTGATTATTAATCCTCACGCAATTCCATCGCGTATGACTGTTGCCCACGTTCTTGAAATGATAGGTGGTAAAGTAGGTAGTATGGAAGGCCGTGCTGTAGACGGTAGTGCATTCTCTGGTGAAAAAGAAAATGATTTGAGAGATGCATTGTCGCAATATGGCTTGAAACACAGTGGAAGAGAAGTTTTGTACGATGGACAAACAGGTCGCCGTATAGATGCTGAAATTTTTGTTGGAGTTATCTATTATCAAAAATTACACCACATGGTTTCCGGTAAAATGCATGCTAGATCAAGAGGGCCGGTTCAGCTTCTAACAAGACAACCTACTGAAGGTCGTGCAAGAATGGGAGGACTGAGGTTCGGAGAAATGGAACGTGATTGTTTAATTGCTCATGGAGCTTCAATGGTTATCAAAGATCGTTTACTTGATGAAAGTGATAAAACTGTACAATACGTAGACAGTCAATCCGGACACATTGGTTACTTAGATAGAAGAGGTGTACTAACTTCTCCAATGGGAGACAATACTTCCATTTATCCAGTTTCTATGTCCTATGCGTTTAAGTTACTCCTAGAGGAGTTGAAATCGCTTGGAATCGTTGCTAGATTAAGATTGGAGGATTTATCATGAGGGAAATGATTCCAAAGAAAATCGGTAAAATCGATTTTGCACTGATGGGGCCTAAAGAAGTTCGAAAGCTATCTGCTACCAAAGTAATTACAGCAGATACCTATGACGACGATGGATTTCCAATCCCTATGGGATTAATGGATTTACACATGGGAGTTATCGAGCCTGGATTGAGATGTAAAACAAGTGGAAGAAAAATGGATGAAGATCCAGGTCACTTTGGTCACATCGATTTGGCTATGCCTGTAATTCACTCAGGATACTCCAAAACTATTAAGGACATATTGAATGCAACACATCCAAGTTCTGGAAGATTAATGTTAACTCAGGATAGAATTGACCATTACACTAAACAAATCAGGGCACTTATGGATTCTGATGCAGGAACTACTGTTTCTATTGGTGGAATTTCAAAAAGAGCTATTAGAGAAGCTACAAAATCTAAAAGTTGCCCTCACTGTGGTGAACCAAAAGTTAAAGTTACTTTAGATAAGCCAACAACATTCAGGGAAGAAGGAAGAAAGCTAACTCCTAAAGAAGTTAGATCTAGACTTGAAAAAGTACCAAATTCCGATTTACTATGTTTAGGATTCAATCCTGAAATTACAAGACCTGAATATATGGTATTGACTGTTCTTTCAGTTCCTCCAGTTCCAATGAGACCTTCAATTACTCTAGAATCTGGAGAGCGTTCTGAAGATGATTTAACACACAAATTGGTGGATGTCTTAAGAATCAATCAACGTTTAAGAGAAAACCGTGACGCTGGAGCTCCTCAGTTAATCGTGGAAGATTTATGGGAATTACTTCAATATCATATTACTACTTATTTTGATAACCAAACTGCAGGAATTCCTACAGCAAGACACCGCTCTGGAAGGCCGCTAAAAACTATTGTTCAAAGATTAAAAGGTAAAGAAGGACGATTCCGTTCAAACCTTTCTGGAAAACGTGTTAACTTCTCAGCCCGTACTGTGATCACGCCTGACCCTTATTTGAGTATTAATCAAGTTGGAGTGCCTGAGATAGCTGCTAGAGAGTTAACTGTTCCTGTTAGAATCAATATTCACAATCTTTCATTCATGAGAGATTTAATTAAAGAAAATTTTGTTCCTACTGATCCAGAAAAATATATTCCAGGTATCAATTACATGATTAGGCCAGATGGCAGAAGAGTGAAGTTGACAGAAGAAAACTGGGAATTCAATCACGACCGTCTAGAACCTGGGTTTATCGTTGAAAGGCATCTGATGGATGGCGATATCGTATTATTCAACAGGCAGCCAAGTTTACACCGTATGTCCATGATGGCTCACGAAGTAAGAATTATGAAAGGTAAAACTTTCAGAATAAACTTGTGTGTATGTCCTCCATATAATGCAGATTTCGACGGAGATGAGATGAATTTACATGTTGTTCAATCTGAAGAAGCAAGAGCTGAAGCAAGAATTTTAATGAGAGTTCAAGAACACATTAGATCTCCAAGATTCGGAGGTGCGGTTATCGGGGCTATTCACGACCACATTACTGGGATGTTCCTATTAACTCACGGAACTGCAAGTTACGATGTTGACCAAACTGTAAGAATTCTTTCCCGAGTTAGCTACAAAGGAGACTTACCTAAACCGGAATACCCTAAGGCTGAAGGTGGTCCAAGATGGTCTGGAAGACAAATTTTCTCTGTACTATTACCTGATGATATGAACCTAAAATACAATGCTTCTGTTTATTTCGCAGATAGAACTCCTGAAGAAAATAAAGAACTAGATATGGTTGTAGAAATTGTAAATGGAAATATGATTAGTGGACCTGTAGATGGTAATTCTATTTCTGCTTTCAAGGGACAAATTTTAGAAGAGATATCAAGATTACAAGGGGCCAACGCCGCTAGAGACTTTATCGATAAAGTTACACGTTTAGCTGTTGGAGCTTTGATGGAAACTGGATGTACTACTGGAATAGATGACGCTGATGTACCTCAAGATGCTTTAGACCAAATTACTGACGCCCAAATTGCAGCAGTTAAAGAAGTTGATAAGCTAGTAAATGCATATAACAAAGGAAAATTCAAGCCAAGACCTGGCCGAAGTGTTGAAGAAACTTTAGAGGTTGAAATCATGGGTGTTTTAGGTCGAGTCAGAGATAAATCTGGTGAAATTGCAGGATGGCATTTAGGTATGGATAACTTTGCTGTTATTATGGCCCGATCTGGAGCTCGAGGTAGTATGTTGAATTTATCTCAGATGGCTGGATCTATTGGTCAACAGGCTGTAAGAGGTGAAAGAATATCACGTGGATATGAAAGAAGAACTTTATCTCACTTTAACAAGGGAGATTTGGGTGCAGATGCTAAAGGCTTCGTCAGATCTTCTTACAAAAGTGGATTATCTCCAACCGAATACTTCTTCCACTCTATGGGAGGAAGAGAAGGTCTTGTGGATACGGCTGTTAGAACATCACGTTCAGGATACATGCAAAGACGTTTAGTTAATGCTCTTGAAGATTTAAGAGTGAAATATGACTACACTGTGAGAAATACAGCTAATACAGTTGTGCAATTCCAATATGGTGAAGATTCCGTTGACCCTACTAAAAGTAAATTCGGTAGAGCTATTGATGTTGATAGCTTAATTGAAGATGTTAAAGGAGGTAAATAATGGCAAGACTAGATACTATTAGAGCTCTTGAAAAGAGAGGACTTTCAACACAATTAGCTGAAAAAACTGTAGAATTGGGTTACCAATTGGGAACTCTAAAGAAATGTACATTAAAGGAACTTGAGAAAGACTTTTACTACAAAGAAATTTTACAATTAATTGACGTTGCTAAAATTAGATCAATTGATAGAGATGAGATTGTCGATAAGGCTTTGAAAGAAGGTGATATTTCAGATGGACCTATCTCTGCCGATCAAGCTCTCAGAAGAGTCGAAAAGAAATTAGGTGTTATTTGGTCATTGCCCGAAGGATACACTATTGATGGTGTGCTAAAGCAAATCTCAAGAAAAGGACAAGTGCTCTTGGGTGTTGCATTTCCAATTAACTCTAAACAATTTAGATATCCATTTCATGGATATGTTTATCTTAAGACAAGAGGAATTTGCTATCAATCTGTCATAACTGAAGTAGTTTCATTTGACAGACCTAATATTCCTGAAGAAAAAGAACTATTGCTATCAGCTCACACAAGTGAACCTTATGTTACATTCTTGAGAATTGAAAGGCTTATCGAAATGCCAAGGACTATTCGTCTTGAAGAATTCCGTAAAATGGATGGGACTCAAGTTAAATCTGCAAGAAATTATACTCAAGTAGAAGATAGTCTAGATTTAGATAGAGAAAGATTAAGATTTGAAGAAGAACGAATTACTGCTTTAAAATTGTTCACAGAAATGGGGCTAAGTCAAAAAGTTTCATTGAGCTTATTTACACATGGTATTTTCTTAGCTTCTCAAGTTGTCATAGCAACTGATAATGAACTTAAAGCTGCAGGAGTGCCTGCCTCAAAGTTGGCTAAATTTAGAGATGCTGCAGCTGAAGCTGCTGCTGTTGAACTTCAAGAACCTATTACTTCTAAAGCAACTGTAAAAAAGAAAAAGAAAGCTGAAAAGGAAGATAAGCCAGTTAAGAAGATGAATAAATTCCGTAAAGCTGCTAACAAGTTAACTTCTAGTTTACCTGGACTTTACGGTGAAGAAATTGCATTGGAAGCTGAAACAAACAAATTAGCTACTAAAGACATTGAAGACTTAGTTCAAAAATATACTACACTAAATGATATGGAAGATAATATCAGAGGTATTTTATCTAAAAAAGAAGGCGTATTACCTCAAGGTGTCGTTAGAGAAATTGCCGAAAAAAGCATAGAGCATAAGTTAAAACCTAAACAATTAGAAACTGTAATTGATGGAGGTCTTGAACAATACATTCAAAATAAAGTAGATGCAACAGAAGCTGTCGGTGTAATTGCGGCTCAATCTATTGGAGAGCCTGGAACGCAGATGACGATGCGTACTTTCCACTACGCGGGTGTTGCTGAAATGAACGTTACATTGGGACTGCCAAGACTAATTGAGATTGTTGATGCAAGAAGAATTCCTAAAACTCCAATTATGGAAGTTTTCTTAGAACCTAAAGTTTCTGCATCCCAGAAAAAAGCTCTTGAAATTGCAAACTTAATTGAAGCTCAATCTGTTTCTCAGTTAGCAAAAATAAGTACGGACATTACTAATCTTAGAGTTTTGATTGAACCTGATATGAAGATATTGAAGACTCGCGGGTTACCTATCGAAGAATTAGCTGCTAGAATTAAGAAGAAAGGGCGTCTAAAATCTAAAATGACTATTGAAAAAGGAACTATTATCTTAGAAGAAGATAATGTCTCTTTCAAAAAATTGTACCTTCTCGAAGATAAAGTAAGCCACTTGATGGTTGATGGAATAGGAAATATTCAACGTGCAATCGTTAGAAAAGAGGGCGATGAATTTGTAATATTTACAGAAGGATCAGATTTGAAATCTATTCTAGAAGTAGATGGAGTTGATCCTACTAGAACCAATACTAATTCAATACACGAAGTAGCTGAAGTTCTAGGGATTGAGGCTGCAAGAATCGCAATAGCTAATGAATTACACAAGACACTATCAGAGCAAGGTTTGGCGGTAGATCCTAGACATAATATGCTGGTCTCAGATGTTATGACTAATACAGGAGCCATCCAAGCTATAGGTAGACACGGAATTTCAGGTGCTAAGGTTTCAGTATTGGCCAGAGCTGCTTTCGAAATTACCTCTACTCACCTTCTTCAAGCTGGTTTAAGTGGAGAATCTGATGTTCTAACTGGTGTTGCTGAAAACATCATTGTAGGACAACCTGTTCATCTTGGAACAGGTGCTGTAAGTGCAATTTACAAACCTAAATCTAAAAAAGGAGGAAAAAAATAGATGGATATAAACAAAGCTCTTAGAGCTGCAATTGACACTGGGAAAGTATCTGTCGGAGCAAATGAATCGATTAAAGCAATAACTTCAGGTTCAGCAAAATTAGTGATTTTGTCATCAAACTGTCTTGAAGAAACTGCAGCTGCGGCTAAGAACGGAGAAGCCCCAGTTCATTCATTCAACGGAAATAACTCTGTTTTGGGTGCGGCTTGTGGAAAGCCTTTCCCAGTTTCTATCATAGCCATTTTAGATGGTGGAAAATCAGATATTCTAAATCTAAAAGCAAATTAATACGGAACGTTTAAGGACTCTTTCTAAATGGAGCTTTATGGTTTTTCCATTAAGCTTTGATAGTTTTGTAAATTTAGAATTAAGTGCCAAACGTGAGTTAACTAGTTCTGAGTTGAAATCTCTTGAAAATAATATTGAATTAGTGCGTGATGCTGTAATAGCAACTACTGCTTTTGCTAGAGCTAAAGGGATTGGAGGACACACGGGCGGTCCGTATGATATTGTTCCTGAAGTACTCATTGTTGATGCACTTCGGGATGGCGGAGAAGCAATACATGATGAATTCTTTGATGAAGCTGGACATCGCTCTGCAGTACAATATGTTCGAGGAGCAATCAGAGGCAAAATGCCTACTGAAAAACTGATGCATTATAGAGAATATGGATCCGGATTAGCTGGACATCCAGAACCGGAGTTGTTAGATTGTATTGATTTTTCCACTGGAAGATTGGGGCATGCTGCAGGACATGTTAATGGAGTTGCAATTGCAAATCCAAACAGCTGTGTTGTGATGTATGGTTCTGACGGGGCTCAGATGGAGGGAAATAATGCTGAAGCTGCTCGATTGGCTGTTGCTAATGATTTGAATGTTAAATGGATTATTGATGATAATAATGTGACAATTGCAGGAAATCCTGAAACCTACATGAAGGGATACAGCGTATCTAAAACATTGGAAGGTCAAGGCTTCCAGGTGATTACGTGCGATGGAGAAAACTTTTCTGAATTATTCGATGCGATTTCAAAATCTATGCAAACTAAAGGACCTGTAGCCGTAATATGTAAGAGAAAAATGGGTCCTGGAATACCTGAATTAGAAGGTGAATGTCAATTGCATGATGTAATCCCATTAGATGTTGGAATAACTTACTTAGAAAACAAGGGCCATCATGAGGCAGTTAAACAACTAAAAGAAACTGCTGAAGAATACAATGCAAAAGCTAATCAAACTTTCAAAGGATCTGGAGAGAAAGGCGCTTGCAGAAAACAATTTGGAACTTCTGTAGTTAGTATGTTAAAAGAAATGAGCGATTCTGAAAGAAAGAAAGTTCATGCCTTTGATTCTGATTTAGAAGGTTCTGTAGGTTTGACTGCTGTAAGAGAAAATTACCCTGAATGTTTCACAAGAGCTGGAATACATGAAAGAGGAAATTATCTTGCTGCGGCTGGTTTTGGATCACAAGAAGGGCATCAAGGAATTTTTGCTACATTTTCAGCATTTATGGAAATGGTAATTTCAGAAATAACAATGTCTAGGCTCAACGAAGCCAATGTTTTAGCCCATTTTTCACACGCCGGTGTGGATAATATGTCCGACAATACTTGCCATTTTGGCCTAAACAATTTCTTTGCTGATAACTATGTGGAAGAAGGAAGTTCTACTGGATTATACTTCCCTGCAGATGTAAACCAAATGGATGCGATTATTAAGCGAATATTCAACGATCATGGATTAAGATTTGTATTTTCAAATAGATCTAAGACTCCATTAATTTTGAATTCCGATGGAAACTCTTTCTACGGTGAAGGGTATGAATTTACTCCTGGAGCTGATGAAATCATACGAGATGGGGATGCAGGTTGGATTGTATCTTACGGCGATATGCTACACAGATGTTTGCACGTAGTCGAAGAATATCGTGAAAATGGAATAAATGTTGGATTAATAAACAAACCAAGCTTAAGTTCAGTGGATGAAGACACAATGGAAAAAATAGGGAAATCTCCTTTTGTTTTAGTCGTTGAAAGCTTGAACTCAAGGACTGGGCTCGGAGTTCGCTTTGGAACATGGTTATTGGAACGTGGATTCGCTCCAAATTACGATTACATGGGAACTACTAGGCCTGGCAATTGTGGGCAAGAAGAGCAAATACTACACCAAGGCCTTGGAATTGATGGTCTAAAAGAAAAATTATCCAGCTTCCTATAGATGGCAATGGGAATCCCTGCCCGCATTTTTGCAACTCTACTGAGAATTGTACCAGGTAGAACTAGAAACTGGATGTGGAAATGGTGGTATCAAAGATTAGCAAAAGCACATGGAAGGGCTGATTTCCGCTTCATGAATTATGGCTACAAAGACGGTAAAGAATTAAAATTATTAAAAGAAGATGAACCAAATCGTCTTTTCATCCAATTATACAATGCAGACATTCGCGATGTGGATTTGAACGGAAAAGAAGTTGTAGAAGTTGGTTGTGGTAGAGGTGGTGGAGCTTCTTGGATAGCTAAAACATATAATCCAAAAAGATTGACTCCACTTGATTTTTCCAAAGACGCTATTGGATTAGCAAGTAATTGGTATTC
>JAPOKN010000022.1 GCA_029977605.1 Methanobacteriota archaeon | reverse complement strand
GAAGAAGAAGAAGAAGAAGAAGAAGAAGAAGAAGAAGAAGAAGCTGTAGAAGCTGAAACTGTTATTGTAGAAGAAGCGATTGAGGCTGAAACTGTTGTAGAAGAAGCTGTAGAAGCTGAAACTGTTATTGTAGAAGAAGCGATTGAGGCTGAACCTGTTGTAGAAGAAGCCGTAGAAGCTGAAACTGTTGTAGAAGCGGTTGAAGTTGAGACTATAAAGGATGCAATTGAGTCAGAAGAAATTGCTGCTACAATCGTAGAAGAAGCTATAGAGAAAGAAGAAGAAGCCATAATTAATGTTGAAGAAGCAACCGATAACGAAGTGGAGGCTGTCGAGGATTATTCTGAAGCTGTAAAAAATGAAGAAGATGCAGCTGAAATTGTAGCTGAAGCTGCGATTGTTCAAACTGATGCTGAAGAGGCTATTGTTGAGGCCTCTGAAAAAATATCTGAACTAGTAGAATCTGAGGCCCCTGAAGTTGAAATTAAAGAGGCCCTAAGTGATCTTGAAGATACTGTTCAAAGTAAGAAAGAAGCTGAAGATAAGTTATCTGAAGCGGTTGAGAAAGAAGAACAGGCTGCATTAGCTTTAGAAGAAAAAGTAGAAGAAAAAGATGAAGCTGAAGAAAAACTTGATAATGAAATTAAAGAACTAAAAGCTGCTAGCGAAAATTTAGATGTAGCTATTACACAAAAAGATCAATCTGAAACTGAATTAGCCCAAGCTGCTAACATTGATGAAAAGGTTATTGAAGAAAATTCAGAACCGTTCATAAAGGGAGATTATGTCTCTCATGGAGTTTATGGAAATGGTGATGTTTTAAGTACAACTAAAGCTGGAAAGCACTGGTCTATTGAAGTAAATTTTGATGAAGGTAAAAGGAGAATATTAGGAACTTTCCTTACGAAATTAGATAAGCCTGTTGTGGAAAATGAAGAAAGTGAATACGAATCTTCAATTGAAGAAAGTAAAAACGAACCTCCAGTTGAAAAGATAGAAGAAGAGAAAATTAAAACATACGATGAACACTCCGGAAAATATCCGCCAGGAACAGAAGTTCTCCACGACATATTTGGTAAAGGATTTGTTAGAGAAGCTGAACCAAAGGGGGAGAATTATAAACTAATTATTAATTTTGAAGACGGAAGTGAAAGAACTCTATTATCAACATTTATAAAATTGTCAAATGAAGCTGAACCTACTGTGGAAGAAGTGGTTAAAGCTGAACCTGTTACTGAAGAAGCTGTTGAAACTGAACCTGTTATAGAAGCAGTTGAAACTGAACCTGTTATAGAAGCAGTTGAAGCTGAACCTGTTACTGAAGAAGCTGTTGAAACTGAACCTGTTATAGAAGCTGTTGAAGCTGAACCTGTTATAGATGCCGTTGAAGCTGACCCTGTTATAGATGCCGTTGAAGCTGAACCTGCCGTAGACAATAATGATATGTTCAAAAGACCCAGTAAAAAAGTAGAAGATGTTATCGATTTATCCAAACCTGAAATTCAAGATGCTGAAATGGTTGACGATAAAGATTGATGCTTTTTGAATCTAAAAGGCTTAAATTTCGTTTATTTTCAAAAGAAGACAAAATTGATTTAATAAAAATATTAAATGACGAAGTTGTAACCAAATGGGCACATCTCCCATTTCCATATACCGATAAACACGCAGAATGGTGGATTAATACGGGATCGAAGAAGAAATACCATTTTGCCTTAGAAGAAAAAAAGATAAAACAACTTCTAGGTAGCATAAAGTTGACTGAAACTGGAGAACTCGGCTGCTGGATTGGAAAGGAATATTGGAATCAGGGCTTTGCCACGGAAGCTGTTGAAAAAATCAAAGAATATGGATTTAAGGAGCTAAAATTAGAAAAAATTTGGGCAGCTACGCATAAAGATAATTTAGCTCCAGTAAAAGTGCTAAAGAATACCGGATTTACGAGAGTAGAAGATAAGCCATACTATGTCGAAGGTATTGGCGATACTAAGGTAAGACCACATTTTGAATTACTAAACAGGCCTTAAATCACCCCTCCCTGTGAAATATTTGTGGCCCTGTGGGGTAGTTTGGCATCCTTGTGGCTTTGGGAGCCATAGACCCCGGTTCAAATCCGGGCGGGGCCACCACCTTAATTGTATGCAGATTTTGTTGTTGAAATAATTACTGCGCCTATTTTGTATGGATCACCATTAGATGCTGGCCTTCTGTCTTCTAGCCTTCCCTTCCACCCATCATCGATAGTACCTATTGGAATTCTAATTGAAGCTCCTCTGTCGGAAACCCCATAAGAAAACTGATCAATTGACTGTGTTTCGTGAAGACCTGTTAATCTCTCTTCATTGTGAGCACCGTAAACGCTCATGTGGGACTTAATGTTCTTTCCAAATTCTTCACAAATTTTGTTGAAAGTTTCTTCACCGCCGACGTCTCTCATCGTTGAATCTGAAAAGTTAGCATGCATTCCTGAACCGTTCCAATCTCCTTTGATTGGCTTAGGGTGATATTCGATGTAATATCCATAAATCTCTGTTAATCTATCAAGCATATATCTTGCAACCCAAAGTTCATCTCCTGCTTTTTTAGCTCCTTTGGCGAATATTTGAAATTCCCATTGGCCACAAGCTACCTCTTGGTTAATGCCTTCAAAACCCAGTCCAGCTTCTATACATAGATCTGCGTGTTGCTCCACTAAATCTCTACCATGAGTATTTTTACCTCCTACGGAACAGTAGTACAGACCTTGTGGTCCGGGGTATCCTCCAACAGGAAAACCCAGTGGTAACTGTGTTTCAACATCCATAATAAAATACTCTTGCTCAAAACCAAACCAGAAATCACTATCATCATCGTCAATTGTTGCCCGGCCGTTACTTGCGTGAGGCGTACCGTCCGCATTCATGACTTCACACATTACTAAAAATCCACTTTCTCTCTGAGGGTCAGGATAGATCGCAACTGGTTTCAATACGCAATCTGAGTCCCCACCATCAGCCTGCTTAGTAGACGAACCATCAAAACTCCACATTGGACACTCATCAAGGTTGCCCCCAAAGTCTTTCCTAATCATTGTCTTACTTCGCATATTTTGTGTAGGTTCATAACCATCAAGCCAAATGTATTCTAATTTTGAGAATTCGCTCATAACTTTATATTGTAACATACTATATAAAAAAAGCGGATATGTTGATTTAATGTAGCAGAAAAAATATTATAAATAACTTTATCCATACTAATTTATATATAGGGTGAACAAATGTTCATTTTATGGTCCTGAATGAAAAAGATTCTGAACTTTTGGCACAGTTAAGTAAAAATGGCAAAGCATCGCAAAGAGAACTTGCTAAAGAAACTGGAGCTGCATTGGGTACCGTGAATGCACATATTAAGCAGCTTGAAAAAAACAAAGTAATAAAGGGATATTTTGCAGATATCGACCCTGAAAAAGTTGGATTTAATCTTACTGCAATAATAAATTTAAGAATTAAAAAAGGTACACTAATGGATGTACAGTCTTCTATTGCAGAGCATTCAAGAGTATTTGGAGTTTATGATGTAACTGGAGAATGGGACTCTTTAATCTTAGCGAGATTTAAAAATCGAGAGGAAATGGACAATTTTATTAAAACAACACTCTCACAAGAATATATCGAACGTACTAGCACGTCGCTTGTTCTAAATACAGTAAAAGAAGAACCAAGAGTATTATTGTAATCTCAAATTAATGAAAATATTCATTAACAGATTCAATTTGATCAATAGTTAATCCTCTTTGCAATTGACCATCCCATCTTTTTTTCAAAGCTCCATTTTCAAAAACGGCCATAGTTGGAACAACGTTTATACTGAAAACATCCCATAATCTAGAGTCTACATCTGTAATATCTGCTATGAAAACATCAGAGACGTCAGAGTAATCAGCCCAATTGTTAAAGAAAGAGACACAATATGGGCACCAATCGGCGGAAAAAATAACTACTGATTTGCCATGATGATTAATTAATCTATCAAATTCAAAATCATCCTGATCTATCTTTGGAATTAGATTTACTTCTTTTCCCATATCATTAAAGTTTCTCTATCAACTCTTTTACTAATTGAATCTCGTGGCATTTCCTCAGAAACTAGATTCCAATGTAATCCAAATACTTTATGCAATTCAGACTTTGTTACGCCCCACGGAGGGCCACCTTCGTCTAATTCCTTATCCAAAGGCAAGAAAAGTCCAACTAATTTTCCACTAGGTTTCAATAGTTGCCAAACTACTCTATCATATTCGAAGCGACGCTGAGGACTAATTGCACAAAAACAGGTATACTCCATGACATAATCAAATGAGTAGTGAATATCTTCAGGAAGGTCAAATATATCTGCTTGAATCAATGTTACATTAACATTTGCCTCTTCTGCATTTAATCTTGTTGCTGAAATGGCATTATCTGTGAAATCTACTGCAGTTACATCAAAACCTTGCTTAGCAAATGTAACTGCATCATAACCTCTACCACATCCAATAACACATATACGGCCTTTAGGGAGCTCTGAGGCTAATCTTTGAAAAATAGGAGTTGGGCCACCTAAATCCCAACCATCCATTTCAGACTCATAGCATGCCTCCCAAAATTCTGGAGTATTAACCGGATCTTCCATTACAATCGTAGAGAGAAGTACCGTTAAAAAACAAGGGTAGACTTTTTGAAACCGCTCTTAATCTATCAACATGACTAATGTATTGATGCGAACCAGTGCTGGAGACATTACAATAGAGCTATTTGATGATAAGGCTCCAAAAACCGTGGAAAATTTTCTGAAACTAGTTGACAAGAGATTCTATAACGGATTACATTTCCACAGAATTATCAAAGATTTTATGCTACAAGGAGGATGTCCAAATTCGAAAGATCCTAATAGTCCAAAGGCTGGAACTGGAGGGCCAGGATACCAAATTAATTGTGAATTCCATCCTGAATTAAAACATGATAAGCCAGGATTGCTTTCGATGGCTAATGCAGGACCTAATACTGGAGGATCTCAATTTTTCTTAACCACGGTACCAACACCTTGGCTAGATGGAGCTCATGCTATTTTTGGAGAAGTTACAGAAGGTATGAACGTAGTTAAAAAGATAGAAAGTTGTAAAACTGGCCACATGGACAGGCCAAACAAACCTCAAAAAATTATATCTGTATCAAGAATTTAGACCTCTAAATGACCGAAAATTTGGAAGAGCCTGGATTTAAAATCATCGAAAAGTATGAAGGATTTGAAGTCCGCAAATATGTTGACACTATACAAGCCCAAGTAGCATCCCCCACTTCTAAAGAAGTAAGTTCTAATATCCATTTTAGGGAAATTGCAAACTATATTTTTGGCAATAATCATAAAACTCAAAGCATAGCTATGACTGCTCCAGTTCAAACATGGGAGGAACATGGGGAAAATTTTATGGCGTTCACGATGCCTTCTAAATTCAACATCAACAGCTTACCTGAACCCAACAATAATCGAATAAAAATAATGAATGTCAAGGGTGAGCTTGTAGCTGTATTGAAATTTTCTTGGTTTTCAGGAACTACGCGGACTGGAAAATTCATAAAAAAACTTCAAAAATTAATTAAGGCTAAGGGTTTAAAGCAAAATGGGAGGCCAAAATTAGCCGTGTACGATAATCCTATGACAACTCTCCCGTTTATGCGAAGAAATGAAATTCATTTACCGATAGACAGGTAACTAATCATCTGTTGATGAACCTTCTTCCATATAGGGTATGTCAATATCTAATTGGGCAATATATAATCCCGAAGTTATACAAGAAAGATACGTATATCCGTCATGATACTCTGCAGCCCATAAGAAAGGAATCCATCCAAAATCATAGAAATTAGAATCGAGGGGCTCGCCATATGCATTATTTTGAGGCAAAATGTAAGCAACAGTCGATGCTAGATGTGATGCGTTTCTATCTTCATAGTTACCTGTGGCTATCATAGATTCAACATCGACAATCCACAGTCCTGCATGATAATGAGATATGTACAATCTACCATCCCATCCTCCACCATAACTTTGATCTGGTTTCTCATCATCAGTTATGAAATGGCCTGAATCTAAATTATGTGGACTAAAAAGTAACCATTCATCCCCATCAGAATGAGGCTCACATGAAGAACCAAAACAGTGTAAACCTGAAGTTGGAATTTCCCAATCACCAACTAATTTAGGAAGGAAACGTAGATTACCATTAACAACTTCATAATCTGTATTATCAATAATGTATATCATTCCTGTACCAACATATGTGGATAATACTTCAACTGCAGCAGTAATCAAATGCCTTTCACCTTCAAGTTCAGGAACTATGTGAGAAATATCTACCATTTCAGGATAAGGCTCAGTGTAGTGAATATAAGAAGAGCGACCTCCGTTTTCATTTCCTGTTGAACCGCTGTCTGGTTGACCGTCTCCATCAAAATCTGCAAAATCCATCCAATAACCCACTTCTGGAGCCCTCCAAAGACAAGTTACTGGAGAACCTACTGTACTCTTACAGCCTAACCCATAAAAGAGATAATTTTCAGGACTATTAACTGGATGAGGAACATCTGTAACATCGCCTATTCTAACACCAGCTTCCCAATATGCACCGTAAACATAGGTACGTTCATATCGCGGATCTAGAGGATCAGTTCCTGGCCAAGTTTGAACTGTCATATCATGAATGTAAATCCACCCTCCCCTAGTTGTTTCCCAAGCTACTTCATACTCACCTACTTTGATTACAGTATGACCATAACCAGAACCGGGTACTCCTTCTAATGTTCTAGCTGCTGAACCTTGAAGATTCAAGTGAGCAATAGTAACTCCACCACATGCTTCACCTACAGCAATATCGCAACCTTCATAATCAGGATTAGCAACAAAAATATACCATTCGTTATCAATCATGTGTGTATACAAATTATGTGGCCCGGAAGGGTGGTCTGAATCATACCAGCTGTCTACCCAAACTGGATTATTTTTGTCAGTAACATCTACAAGGACTACACTAACTTGTGTAGGGTCTCCCCACTCACCTACTTGAGGATCTGCATATCCAGGGTCTACCAATTGATTCTGAAGAATAACATATTCCCTACCACTAAATTCTAGATATTTTATATCTAAAAGCTGAGTATTTGGGTCTGTATATTTACCCATAACAGTTGTATTGTATGGATCAGTCACATCAGTAATGTGAAATTCTGACCAACCTGCTTGGTAAGCATAAGTTCGACCATCTGGTGAATCTGCTACTGTAACCTCAGCATTCCCTCCATTAGTCAAAGGATTGTAGGAAATTTGTTCAATATTACCGCTACTCATGTTATGCATTGAAGCATCCATGTGATCGTGACCTTCTTCTTGAATCAACGGATCTTCTAGAATTACGATATCTTCGCTTAAAGGCGCTTCCTCATCTGAAGCCAAAAAATAAGCTGTACCGCTAATTAAACTCAAAGAAATCAATACTGCTAATGCCATTTCCTTCGTTTGCATTATTTTGAGCAGTATAACCTTTTATTTATAGCCTATTTAGATGTAATAACATGAAAGCTAGCAAAATCGTAATTAGCATAGCTGTTGCAATTCTAGTTAGCTTTCAAGTTTCTTCTCCAACAGTCTCTGCACACACTGGAGAAAATTTCATGATTATAATTAAAGATGGCGGGAGCGTCCCCGGAAATCCAACGATGATGGTAAACGACAGTGCACTGTGGGTTAATGTTGACGATAGAGAAAATGTTACTCATCAAATTTTTGTGGATGCAAATTCGGATGGAATCTACAATAGCAGTGAGGACTGGAAATCTTTAAACTTGACACATGAAGGAAATTGCAGAAACGATAACGGAACTAGAATCGAAAATTGTGAAGCTAGTTACACAGTCACTTTTAATGAAACTGTGATGAACATGAGCTATTATGATATTGTTGGCACATATGCCTATGTTGATATTGATTCAAATGGAACAAAATTTTACGGGAACATAACAGTAATTCCAGAATTGCACGTTACTGCTGGATTCCAAGATACAAATACAAATAATATAGATGAAGCAAAAGACGAAGAGGAAGATTCAAGCTTTCTTTTGATTATTGCAGCAGTCTCTGCACTAGGGGCTATGATACTGGGGGGAATGATTCTTTTTGGTAACGAAGAAGAATAAAAATTACATTAAAATTCTCTTTCTTAGTTTAATTTCATTCTCTGCTATTCTGAGTGTTTATCATCTCAACACAGCTGATGAAGATAAAACTGAGGATGAAAGCTCATACTTGAAAAGTGAGATATGCTATTACGCATTAAATGGAATTGTTGCAGATCATCACTACCATTTACAATTAAATATAACAATTCAAGATGAAAGAATTGAAATTCCTATGAATATCGGCTTTGAGAGAGACTCTGAAGGCAATACCATTTTCTTACATCCAATACATACTTACGATAATAGTGGAAGAATACATGTTGAAACAACCAAAAATGCTACTGCGGAACTTGGTTTTTTCTTTGAGATATGGGGAAAAGATTTTTCAAATAATAAAATACTTAATTTTACTTCTAATGAAGATTATAGTGTTGACATGTTTCTTAATGGAGAACAGGTAGAAACATTTGAGAAAACCGTTCTTGAACCTTATTCATTTATTGAAATATTTTACACAAAGAATGACTAAAGCTTATTTTAGCGGGCCAAGGTAATATCTTATGACATCTGTAGTTGAAGGATTAAAACCTGAAATTATATGGAAACATTTTGAAACTCTCACTAAGATTCCTAGACCATCTAAACATGAAGGTAAAATACTTGCTTATATCAAAACATTTGCAAATGAAAGACATTTTGAAATACGAGAAGACGAAACAGGAAACATTGTTGTATTGAGACCTGGTAGTGGAGGTGGAGAAAATGCTCCAACAATTATAATTCAAAGCCATGTGGATATGGTTTGTGAAAAAAACAGAGATTCTCAACACGATTTTATGAATGATGCACTGAAATTATACATTGATAACGGATGGCTAAAAGCTGATGGTACAACATTAGGTGCAGATAACGGAATTGGAGTTGCTGCTGCAATGGCGTTATTAGATTTACCAGAAAGTACACCATTGCCTCCTCTTGAATGCTTGTTTACAGTTGATGAAGAAACTGGTTTAACTGGAGCATTTGCACTAAATGGAGAAATACTAAAAGGAAGAACTATGCTAAACTTGGATACGGAAGATTGGGGAGAAATTTGTATAGGTTGTGCAGGCGGAGGAGATTCTAGCATTAATTTACCTGTTGATTACATTGAGGCACCTGCAGATTATTTATCTTTTCAACTTTCTGTGGAGGGTCTAAAGGGAGGCCACTCTGGTGTAGACATACATGAAGAAAGGGGAAATGCAATAGTTTTCATATCTTCTATAATTGATGATATTTTAGAAAATGCTAAAATTTCTATTTCATCTTTAGAAGGTGGAGATAAACATAATGCAATACCTAGAGAAGCATTTGCGCAACTTTATATTCATCCAGAATCAGTTTCAGACGCTCAAAATTCTGTAGCTAATATAACCAGGGCTCTGAGAGATGAGTTTGGCACAATGGAGCCAAATATTGACATTAAATTTACCGGTTCAGGCGAACTACCAGATAAGTGCCTTTCAGATAGTAGCCAGATGGAGCTAATAGGATTGCTAAGAACACTACCTCATGGAGTCCTCAAGTATTCTCATAACGTGGAAGGATTAGTAGAAACTTCTAATAATTTAGCATCGGTTAAAAAAAACAACGATAATATTAGCATTGTATGCTCTACAAGATCATCAATTTCAGAGGCCCTGGAATCACAAAGAAAAAGAATAAAGATAATGTCCGAAGCTTTTGGAGCTGTAGCTGAACAGGATGAAGCTTATCCTGGATGGGCACCAAACATAAATTCTCCTGTGTTAGAAACAACTACGAAGATATATACCGAATTACTAGGTAAAGACCCACACATATGTGCTATACATGCTGGCCTAGAATGTGGTGTAATAGGAGAAAAAGTTAAAGGGATGGACATGGTTTCTTTTGGGCCTACAATAAAGGGACCTCACTCTCCTGATGAAAGAGTCGAGATTTCTTCTGTAGATAAATTTTGGAATTTATTACTTAAAATATTAAATGAACTTTCAAAGAAGTGAAACTTGATTAAAAACATTAGAAATAATTTAGAGATAGAATTACCTGGAATAAAATCATGGAATCGAATGGCTGTTGAGCCAATGCAAGAAAGCAGAACTATCAATGAGAGAATTATAAATTACAAAGAATTGTCAGCCAAAGAAAATGTAGAAAGTATGAAAAAAGCAGCCGTGCTAATTTGCTTTTTTAGAAAAGATGACGATTATTATTTTCCGTTAATCAAACGTCCCATGCATGAGAGGAATCATCCCGGCCAAATTGCACTTCCTGGCGGATCTATGGAGAGAGATGAAGTCTTGAAGACGACTGCATTGAGAGAAGCATTTGAAGAAGTTGGAATTCAATCTAATAATGTTGACGTCATTGGCCAAATGACACCATTACCAGTTCCTGTTTCAAGATACTTGATTTATCCATTTGTAGGCATAACTGAAGCTGAACCCAAATGGATACTTAACGAGAAAGAAGTTGACGAGCTTATAGTATTAAAATTCGTTGACTTAATCAAATCAGATAATGGATACTATGAAGAGTGGAACATCAAAGATAAGATGCTTAAAGTACCAATATTCAAAATTATGAACATAAAAATATGGGGTGCTACAGCTGCAATTCTCAGTGAATTAATAGATTTATCGAAAAATTCTAAGTAAATAGAGAATTCAAAGGCTGAACTAAATTAGTCGAAAAAATATCTCCGAAAAATGCGGTTATTATAAATGATAAAGCCAGTGGAATAATGTATGGAACTTTGAATGTAATCCAAGGATTTTTTATTCCCATATCTTCTAATTTTTCCCATTCTCTGTCTGAATCCAATTTATGTTTAACAAAAGCCACCATGATCACTTTTTCTCCGATTACTTGTTGCATCGGCCAAACAAAGCTCTCTCTGGCTTTACTTAATTCCATTTTTGTTCCAAAGAAAATCTGGAAAAAAGGACTTTCTAGATTTCCTTTAACAATATTATAAACGGCTAAACTGAACGGAATTAGTAAGTAAAGCAATAGTGAATTCATAAATATTACAAAGGGGTATGGAAAACCACGCGTATCAAAAGCAGTTAAAGATTCACCGGTAAATGAAAAAGAAAAAGGAGTAATCAAACTAATTGCCATAATTGCTTTGACATCCGCACCACCTATGGTTGGACCGAAATAAAACCAAATGTACATTAAAATCATTAATAGTGGAATAGAAATTAAATCAATTAATTGGTAATTATTCTTTGAAATCTCATTTGAATCAAAACTAAAAAAGAAATATATGGAACACAAAATTGCAATATACTGACTAGATTTCCAGAGCATTGCTTGATTCTTGTCCAGAACGTATTCGTCCACAAAAGAATTAAAAAATAGAGTGAAAGTTGCAAATAGTAAAGCCCAAAGATATATCCCAAAATCCTCCCATATTGAATTTACTTCATAAATTAATAATAAAGAACCTAAAATTCCTCCGTAAATCCAAACCAAATTTGAGACTCTTCGTGTTTTTAAATCTGACCAGGAACCATAGGAAAGCATGACAAAACCAATTAGAAAGCGTAACGCGTCAATACTATCCATATTTATGTAAATTAGCGACAGCATATTAATATATCTTTATTCTACAATTATATTGAATACATTTTATATACTAAACCAAATTCGCAAAGTGTGGATTTAAGAGAGCAATTATTGCCCAATGAAAAACTGTTAACAGAATACACTAATTTATTTGTCGAAAATAAAAAAGGAAATGCATATCTTACAAATCGAAGAATATTTTTATCAACTAAAACTAATTTATGGAATTTCAATACAGATGATATAATATATATGGGAAGAATGAATAAGCCACGTTTCTCATGGACTTGGCAAGTACTTATTTCCCTTATGATTCTGTATAGTATTTTAGGAGGATATACATTACTATTTCTAATTTGTATAATCCTCTCTGCTGCAAGACAATATCTAAAAATCGACTCTTTAGAAATCGGTTTGGAGAATAAAAAATGGACAATTGCAGATGATAACGAACAACTTGATGAAATGATGCTTCAAATTCAGACAAACCAGGTGACTGGACTGGAAAGAAGTGAAGGAAAACCTATAGTTGATGCTGAAGAAAAATTGGAGTCAAAAATTGAAATAAACATATTGGGGGAGAATGAATCTGGCCCACTTAGGTCTGCATGGTTATCTCTCTCATTTGCATTTCTTTTTTACTACCTAAATTCTTTTAGAGATTCGGGTAGTGTATGGCTTTTTATTCTTTTGATTTCAGCTCTCTGCTCATATATCATATACAAAGATAGGAGAAATACAAACGCTTTAAGAAAAGTCAAACCCGAAGATGGCGTTATACGGAAAAGTTGGTACTTTATCTTAAGTAAGCTAAAAATAGAGATAATAAGAGCGAACTACTCATTTAAGTTTAATAATAAGCAAATTGAGGCTAGAAATCTAGGATACATAGTAAGTTCTATCGTTCTACTTCTTGCTTTTACAGTTACTCACACCAATTCAAATCTCATTCCAATGTTATTTGGAATCTCTCTTGCAACCACAATATATATGATTGGAAGATGCCTTGCAGGAATACCTAGATCTCGTAATAGAATGATTGCAAGAACCTTCGCTTGTACCTTAGTTGCTATTTGCGTAATAATGCCATGCCTAACTTTCGCCCCTTTATATGTTCCTGCAAATGCTGTTCTACCTTCTAACTTTTTAGATGGAGAAAATGGAAATGGTTGGAAAAAATCTTATTCGCAAATAGATGAATACGGTCTTGGGTTAGCCTCAACTAGCATCTATCTTTATGCTGATGACGCGAAAGATAATGAAGGTAACGATGATGGATATCCTGCAATCTTATTTGTAATTGTCCTAAAAGTGCCATTCGAAATTGATGAAACCGTACCTTTGGACATTTTAAACGATCAATTTCAAAAAATGGCAATAGAACAAGATATCGAATTAGACTCTGAATTGGAAAGTGGAAAACGTAAGACTTCACAAGGTTATGATACTGAATATGTGATATACAATGGAACTACAAAAACTGAAAAAATTGGAACTGAAGATATAAATTATAAAGTAACAAAAGGCTCAGAATCTAAATACATTGGAGAAGTTTGGAAAGCTCCGGAATACAATTTACTCGTGGTTTCAATGGGAATTGGAATTATCTCATCTGAAACTGTTAACGAAGATACTGGAATTGAACCTATTGATGATTTAGTAGACAATCTTATTCCAAATCCAACAGACACTACTGATGAGAAAAATTGGAATGAAATGATAGATTTAATCCCTGAAATCTACTGCTACGAAGAAGATTGGAATGCCTAATTTTTATCTATTACTAATCCTTCTTTTAATGGAAAAGAAACAAATTCTCCTTCCCATTTAACTTCAGATTCTTCATCCAATAATCCTGCAGAGACCAATTTGTTCATCATCATCTCAGCGTCATCTTTTGGAACTTTCAAATATTGCCTTTCACCTTCGCCCATGTTAACCAAATTCTATTCCTTGTGCTAAAGGTAAGTCATCTGACCAATTAAGAGTATTGGTCTGTCGCCTCATGTAAATTTTCCATGAATCTGAACCTGCTTCTCTGCCGCCCCCAGTATCCTTCTCCCCGCCAAAAGCGCCACCTATCTCAGCACCGCTTGTTCCGATGTTCACATTAGCAATACCACAATCACTACCAGAATGGCTCAAAAATTTTTCAACCGATTGCATATCTTTAGTAAAAATAGAGGATGATAATCCCTGATCAACAGAATTGTGGGATTCTATAGCTTCTTCTAAATTCTCAAACTCAAATAGATATAAGATTGGCGCAAATGTCTCTTCCCTTACAATTTGCATGCCCATATTCGCCTTCACAATAGTGGGCTCAACATAAAATCCATCTGATTTAATTACATTTCCTCCGCAAAGAATCTCACCCTTTTCTTTTTTAATGATTTCTAAAGCGTCTGAGTAATCTTGAACTGCTTTTCCATCCACTAAAGGTCCAACAATGGTATCCGATTCTAACGGATCACCGATTTTTATTTGTGAATATGATGATATTAATTTTTCAGTAATAGATGATGAAATGGATTTGTGTAAAAATAACCTACGTGTAGATGTACAGCGCTGTCCAGACGTACCAACAGCCCCAAATAATACAGCTCTGAGAACTAATTCAGGATCAGAATCAGGCATTACAATTATTGCATTATTTCCTCCTAATTCCAAAAGAGATCTACCTAAGCGTTTAGCCACAGCTTCGCCTATTTTTCGCCCCATATGACAAGAGCCTGTTGCTGAAACGAGCGGTATTCGTCTATCATGTACTAATAATTCACCGACATCTCTACTAGATCCAACGAGTAATGACATTACTCCATCCCAACCTAACGGTGTCATAACCTCATTAACAATTTTCTGAATCGCAATCGCTGTAAGTGGTGTTTTAGATGATGGTTTCCAGACCATCACATCCCCACAAACTGCAGCAATCATAGCATTCCATGCCCAAACTGCACCTGGAAAGTTAAATGCAGTAACAATACCCACTGCACCCAAAGGATGCCATTGCTCATACATTCTGTGATTTGGTCTTTCAGAGTGCATCGTTTTTCCATACAATTGACGACTCAATCCTACTGCATAATCTGCAATATCAATCATCTCTTGTACCTCGCCTTCTCCTTCAGCTTGAATTTTACCCATTTCCCAAGAAATTAATTTGCCAAGAGAGCTCTTATGCTTACGGAAAGCATTAGCTAATTTTCTAACAACTTCTCCTCTTTTTGGAGCTGGTTCCATCCTCCATTTTTTAAATACTTCGGAAGAAGTCTGCATTATATTTTCGTAATCACCTGGATTACATTGTTTAACTTTAGCAATTAGAGTTCCATCCACTGGAGTTATACAATCCAAATCACTTCCAGAGCCTAACCATTTATCTGAGTAGCCTCCTAAATTTACATCTTCAATTCCTAACTTATCCAAGAAATCCAGCTTTGTCATACAAGTACATAAAGAGCTACAATAAAGAACTTAATTGTACTATTCATTTTTAATTGCCCACCTTTTACAAGATTATGACAGTTGGAGATTCAGAGCTTCAAGGATATGACAAGAACCAAAAAGAAATGATGAATGAAAACTGCATCATAGTAGACGAAAATGATAAAATTACGGGGCAGGATTCAAAAATAAACTGCCATCTTGGCGATGGGAAATTACATAGGGCCTTTAGTGTCTTAATTTTCAATTCAAATGATAAATTATTGATACAACAAAGAGCTAATGAGAAAATAACCTTTCCATCTATTTGGGCAAACAGCTGTTGTAGCCATCCTCTTTATCAAGATGGCGAAGAAGAAGGTATTGAAGGCGCGAAAAAAGCCGCAACCAGAAAACTAGTACAAGAGCTTGGGATAAAGCCCAATATAATTCGAACTAAGGATTTAAATTTTATAACTAAAATGCATTACAAAGCTAGAGCTGATGAAAAATGGATCGAACATGAGGTTGACTATATTTTTGTTGTCAAAATCGATGTTGAAACTAACCCGAACCCAAACGAAATACAAAAGACTAGATACGTAGATGAAAAAGAACTAAATGATTTGTTTCGTAAAGATAATGGCAATGATGTTAAAATAGGCCCTTGGTTCAGATTAATTAAAGATAATTTCCTCAGTAAAATATGGCGAAATTTGGAATCTTTAGAAAGTATTAATGATAATGAAGTACATCATATGGGAGAAGTAAAATGAGTATAAAGATAAAGCTAGCTGAAAAAGCCAAGGATGTTGAAAAAGCTCTAAATGATTATCTGGTTATTCGTGAACCTAAAAAATTATATGAAGCTATGGCACATATACCTCTTGCTGGGGGAAAACGCTTACGCCCTGTTATGGCACAACTTACTTGTGAGATGGTCGGAGGAAATGGAGAAAAAGCAATTCCATTCGCAGCCGCTCTTGAGGTTATTCATAATTTCACATTAGTTCATGATGATGTAATGGATGATGATGACCTGAGACATGGTGTTTCAGCATGTCACACAGTGTATGGACTACCTACTGCAATTTTAGCTGGAGACTCACTCTTTGCATATGCATTTGAAATGATTGCAGAAAGTGAAGTTGATGATAATATTAAGTCCGAATTAGTAAGACATACTGCCTACACAGTAAGACGAATTGCCGAAGGTCAACAAATGGACATAAATTTTGAGGAAGAGGAAACTGTAGATCCTGAGCTATATCTCGAAATGATTAGGCTAAAAACTTCTATATTGTTTGGATCTGCAGCTTATGGTGGAGCTTTGATCGGAGGTAAAGATAAAGATGAAGCAAATGACTTGAGGCAAATGGCAATATGGGTTGGATTAGGATTTCAAATATGGGATGACTATCTGGATGCAACAGCTTCTGCTGAAGTCCTTGGAAAACCATCGGGATCTGATATTAGACAAGGAAAACGTACTCTCCTAGTAATTGAAGCATTAAGTCGTACTAAAAACAAAGAGAGAAATGAGTTGATTAAAATTTTAGATGAGAGTAGTAATACTGATGTTGATGTAAAACGAGCTGTTACTATTATGTCTGAATGTGGAGCACTTGATAACTGCCGTAAGCAAGCGTTAGGCTATCTAAATGGTGCTAAGAATACTATTTCAAAATATCCAGAGAGCGATGCAAGAACCATGCTTGAAGAGTTATTGGAATACATGGTTACGAGAGGGCATTAAGCCCACCTAATAACCTAAATACAGGTTACAAATACGATTACAATGAGCGACTCAGATTCTTGGACCTCTGAGCTAATAAATGAGCAGTTGAGAAAAAGATTTGAAAATCATGACACTGCTAAAGTCACTAATTTAGCAAATCAATCATGCATTGCTACAAATATGCCTCCTAAAACTAACATCGTATTTGAAGGGAAGGCCGGAGATAATTTTGGAGGATTGAATCAAGGAAGTAAAATTGTTTTGAATGGAGATGCAGGAAGATTTGTTGGAAATGGAATGATTGACGGTGAAATTATAATTAATGGGAATTGTGATGACGGAGTTGGACATTCAATGTCTAACGGAAGTGTAGTTATTCAAGGTACGGTAGATGGAGACGCAGGAGCTTCAATGCATGGGGGGAATTTGTTGATCTCAGGCAGTGTAAGAGGTGATCTAGCTACATGTATGAGTCAAGGCACCATCATAATTTGTGGAGATGTACTGGGTGACATTGGAAAAATGATGGAAAATGGTAAGATATTCATTGCAGGAGAATTTGACGAAAATGATAATATAGAAACCAAAAATATTTCTCCAAGTGACTGGAAAAAGGTAAAACTTGAACTCAAGGAAAATGGAATTGATTCAAGAGATTTGAATTTCAAATCCCTTACTTCAAAAAATTTAATAAAAAAAGAGAAGAACTATCAACCAGATTATATTAGTCTTACAGAGGACATAATTTTAGTTCCAGCCAGCCTTACTAGAAGGCCTAGAACTCCAGGATTAGATGAAGTAAATCTATCATTAACGATTGGCTCTAAAAAAGAAGAACCTCTTAATCTTACAATTCCGCTATTATGGCAGGGAAGTAATGCACCCTCGTATTTCAATTGGAAAATTAATGAGAAAATAAATGATGATATAGGTAATTCAAACGTAGCTATTATTGATTTAACTGCAACTAACATAAACCGTAGATTAGATATGAAAAGACCAACTGATTTATCTGTAATCGTTAATTTATTGAATCAAGGTTCTGCAAATAAAGTACCGATTCTGGTCCGAATTTATGCTGGTGATGTAGAAAATGATTTGGGAGTCATAGTGAAATCCGGAGCTGATGGTGTAATCTTAGTTAGCGATAAATTACCAATTGAAGCTGCACTTGTTTCATCCCGAAATTATAAGAATCAAATTACTGTCCTTGCTGAGACAAATCAATTAGATTACAAAGATTCATTGAAACTATTAGCATTAGGAGCTTCTGGTATCTTTTTACAGAATAAGTGCAGCGGTAATGAGTTGAAAGACTTTGGGATGGATTTATCAAAAGCTATTGGCTCATTAGGCGTAGGAAACATTTCTGATTTAAGTGCAGAGCATCTTAGAACTACAAGTCAAAAAGTAGCATCTATGACTGGAATCATTATTGCTGGATATAACTCTGTTTTACCAATGTGGCGTCACTAATCAATTAAATGAAAAACTGTGCAATCTCAGCCAAGTCTTTGACCAAAAATTATGGTGAATTTTGTGCAGTTAACAATGTTTCTTTAGAAATACCAAAAGGAATCTGCTTTGGGTTACTCGGCCCAAATGGCGCTGGAAAAACAACAATGATTCAGATGATTCAAGCTTCTTCGCCGATTACAAATGGTAAATTAGAAGTCTTAGGAATGGATACGGTTAGCGAAAGTCGAGAAATTAGAAAAAAAATTGGCGTCATACCTCAAGAAGATAATTTAGATCCTGATTTTTCAGTTAAGTATAATCTTCTAGTTTATGCCCGATATTTTGGAATAGGATTAAATAAGGCGAAAGAAAAGGCTGAAGAACTCCTTGAAAAAGTAGAATTAACCGATAAAGCTGATCAAGAAATTAATAATCTGTCTGGAGGAATGAAAAGGCGACTAATAGTGGCGCGAGGAATGATAAATGAACCTGAATTATTAATTTTAGATGAACCAACTACTGGTTTAGACCCCCAAGCAAGGCATAGTGTCTGGGACCAAATTAGAATTTTTAAAAATGAAGGAAAAACCGT
>JAPOKN010000052.1 GCA_029977605.1 Methanobacteriota archaeon | reverse complement strand
TCAGGATCCATACAATTAGTAATTCCATCTCCATCTAAATCCCCTTCACAATCATACAAATCTTCCATACTGTCAGGAATCTCATCTAAATTTTTCAAATCATCCCACATTTGTTGTTCCATTAAATCAGATATTCCGTCATCATCCATATCAAAATCATTAGGGTCAAATCCCAGTGCGATTTCATAGTCATCAGATAATCCGTCACCATCACTATCTCTCATAGGAGGGTCTGGTATTCCATCACCGTCAATATCTTTCTCTGCCAAAGGGTCTTTGTCTATGCTGGCGGCACGAGATAAAAATGGAGAATATGGTAGCGCAGTAAGTAACAAAATAACAACAATCAATGCCTGATATTTTTGTCCGCGCATAATTAGCTCATGACCACAGAAGTAGGCATCATTAAATTGTTTGGTCCTAAATAATGGCGCCCGCGCCGGGATTTGAACCCGAGTCCTCAGCTCGACAGGCTGAGATGATAGGCCAGGCTACACCACGCGAGCACGAAAATATACCGTAGCACTTTCTATTTAGAGTTTAAGGTAATTTTTTACATTCCCATATTAAGCCTAAATGATGGATTTCCAGCTTCGGCATTTCCAAAGAAATCTTCAGATTCACCCTCTTCCATCATAGCTCCAACTAATACTCCAACAGTCTCTTGTAGAAATTTAAGTTCAGTTTGTAATTCATCAATAGTTTGTTGTAATTTTTTAATTTCTTCAGCTTCTTTCGACACTTAGCACCTACCCTAATGTACCTTATAATGTTATGTATCTAAAATTAAAATTTAGATTTCAATATAGGTAATATCTCGAATAAATCACCTACAATTCCATAATCTGCTACTTTGAATATTGGGGCGTCAGGATCTTTGTTTATTGCAGCAATACATTTAGATCCGCTCATTCCTCCTAAGTGTTGAATTGCACCTGATATTCCAATTGCAAGGTATAATTCTGGAGCAACGGTTTTTCCAGTTTGTCCTACTTGATGCGAATGCGGCACCCATCCAGCATCAACAATAGCTCTACTAGCTCCTGTTGCAGCCCCCATGCTTTCAGCTAGTGGCCTTATCATAGAGTCATAATTTTCTGCATTCTCTAGTCCTCTTCCACCGCTTACAACTATAGCAGCTTCGGTCAATTCTACAGTTCCTGAGCCTACATTTTCGATGTCTGTTGTGTTTAGTGTAGACTCAGCAATTTCACCAGAATAATTTTCTACACTACCAGACCATGCTTCTCCTGCAGGATAGGCATTATTTCGAATTGTTGCTACAATAGTTCCATTTGGATTTGATTTTGCAAGTACCTTACCTGCAAAATTAGGCCTCACAAAACCTTCGCTTCCAGCTTCCAAACAATCTCCTAGATATCCGCAATTTAACTCTGCTGCCAATCTTGGCCCTAGATCCTTACCCATTGACGTTGCGCCCAAAAGTATTCTTTCAATGTTATGTTCTTTAACTATATGGCCTGCGATAGATGCATATTTTACGGGGTCATAATTTTCTAGGCTTGAATCATCAGCCATTATAATTTTGCCCACAGATAACTTCATTCCGGCTTCGGAAATTCCGCTTCCCATAACTAAACCAGTTACTTCACCCATGCCTGCAGCTACTGCAGCAACTTGTTGCGAAATACTTTTAATTTCAGAACCATCAGTTTCCCCAATAACTAATACATTGCTCATATTACTTTTGCCTCCATTTTTAGTTTTTCAATTAATTTATTGACTTTCTCTTCAGCATTATCTCCGTCGATCATTTCCCCACCATCTCTGGCAGGAGGTAAACTAGATTCTGAAGTTACAGCATCATTACTATCAATTGAATCAACATCTTTGTTTTCAAAAGGTTTCCTCTTTGACATCATTATATCTTTTAATGCAGGGAATCGAACTTTATTCATATCCTTCTGGCAAGTAATGACTGCAGGCGTTGAAGTTTCAACTGTCTGCAATCCTCCTTCAATTTGCCTCTTGGCTTTCAAAGTTCCGGAATTGTACTCTAAACTAGTAACGCCAGAAATATTTGGCATTCCAAGCATTTGGGCGACCATAGTGCCTGTTGCAGCTTGGTAATAGTCAATGCCTTGAATACCGCATAAAACTAAATCGACGTCTAATTCTTTTATTGCGTCAGACAAAGCTTTGGCGTTTGCGAGCGGTTTGTCACCTCTATATCCTTTTTGTCTTAGAACCACAATTTCATCAGCACCAATTGCTAGCATTTTTCTCAAATCAGTATCGATGCTATTATTATCAGAAAATAAGCTTAGTAGAGTAACTTTACCTCCCTCAGCTTCTTTGAATTGAACCGCTTGTTCGACGGCAAATTCATCGTATGGATTTACCATGTATTTGAAATTCTGGTCATTGAGTGCCCCATCATTTACTTCTAGCTTTGATTCGGTATCTGGTACCATTTTGATTAATACAGCTATGTTCATTTTATCCCTCTAGATTTTCTAACATTATCTCGGAAATATCTTTCACAGTTTTCTGTTCCTCACCTAATGTTTTCAAGCCGTCACTCATCATCGTCATACAGAATGGACAACCTACTGCTACGCAGTCTGCACCGGTATTTACAGCTTCCTTTGCCCTTATTTCATTCACTCTTTTGTCGGCATCCTCTTCCATCCAGATACGGGCACCTCCGCCTCCACAACAGAACGATTTTTCTCTTGATCTTTCCATTTCAATAAGATCTCCACCAATAGCTTCTCTTGGTGCTTCAGTTTCGCCTCCAATCCTTCCCAAATAACATGGATCATGGAATGTAACTTTATCTCCATAATCTTTTATTTTTAGTTTTTCTTTCTGCTTTAATTCATTAAGTATTTGGGAGTGATGGTATACTTCGTATTTACCACCATATTTTTCATATTCTTTTCCGATAGTGTGAAAACAATGCGGGCAAGCAGTAATAACTTTCAATGTTCCTAGAGAATTCATATTATCAACATTCATTTCAGCCATCATTTGGAACATGAACTCATTACCAGCTCTTCTTGCAGGATCGCCATTACACATTTCCATTTCGCCCATAATTGAGAAATCAACACCAGCTTCTTTCAAAAGTTTTGCAGTAGCTCTCGAAACATTTTTGTTTCTTTCATCAAATGATCCTGCACATCCAACATAGAATAAGTATTCTGCAGGTTCGCCTATTTTCAGGTCTAATCCTTCGGCCCAATCAGCTCTTGTATGGGCGCCTAATCCCCAAGGATTTGAATTTCTTTCCAGATTGTTAAATAGATTTTGCAATTCTTCAGGAAAATCTGAAGCTTCCATAACGAGGTGGCGTCTTGTGTCAGTTAATTTAGGTACATGTTCAATGTGTACAGGGCAAGCATTTACACATGCATAGCACGTAGTACATGCCCAAATTGCCTCAGGACTAAATCTGTCAACTATAGTTTCATCAGGCGCTTCTCCAGCTAAAAGCAAGTTTCCGTGTTCTTTTCCGTAATTTTTAACATCCATTATAATTTGCATCGGATTTAATTCTTTACCACTATTATATGCAGGACAAACGTCTTGGCATCTCGCACAGGCAGTACAAGCCCATCCATCAGATAATTGCCTCCAAGTAAAGTCTTCAAATTTGTTAACGCCTAAAGTTAGATTTTCAAAATCTAAATCATCAGTTTTAACAGCCAAGTCGTCGTCGTCAACTTGTAGTGGAAGCATTGTTCCCATTTTTTCGTGATCTTGAAACATAACATTAGGTATTGTACCAATTAAGTGTGAATGTTTTGTCTGGGGAATTTCAATCAAAAATCCACCGATCAAAATCATATGTAACCAATAGCTTACGTCAACAATTGTTTGCAAAGTACTAGTATCTATATCCTGCATTAATTTAGCGAATAATACGCCTACAGGTTCCCAATAATTGTAGTGACTTTCTTCACCTAGCATGTAACCTGCCTCTACTATGAAAGCAGTAATCACAATTCCTAGAATGGCAAATAGAATCATAACGCCTTCTATGCTAGAGTCTTTCAGTTTTTCAGGTCTTATTACCAATCTCCTGTATAGGGCTACAAGCAGCCCTACTCCAGCCATTAGGTAGCCAATATCAACTACTAAATTCCAAATATTTTCAAGATAAATCATTCCCAAGAATTCTGCGAATAACCCTCCAGTTCCTAGATCAATTACATCACTTACCAGCATTAAAAAGCCCCAGAAAATTAATGCATGTGCGTATCCCGCTACTTTGTCTTCAACAACTTTTCTTTGACCAAGCCAGTCGGTTAAGAATTCTTTCATTCTTTGGTTCCAAGAATTAAATCTGTCATCGTCCTTTCCTAGTCTAATTAATTTAACAATAAAGCCAACTTGGTAAACATGTGCTCCTATTGCAATAGCTGACCATATTAGCAAAAAGACGTACCAGCTTATTCCGAAATAATCATGAAAAGGTGTCATTGCGCGTAGATTCTACCCTCACACCGTATATTTAAGTATCACCCAAATCAACATTTATTCTAAATTTAGCACCATCTTCAGCACCCAAATTCTTCCTTAGAAATGTAGGTGAAATAATTTCTACCACTCTTTTGTAATGGGTACGTTTTGGAGAAATAATTGCGCATTTTTTTACGATTTCTCCGTCGTCAGTCTCCAAAGTACATTTAAAGATCCAAGCTTTACCAAATGTTCGTCCTTCTTCTTCAAAACCTTCAATTAAAATTCCTTCGGCTGCTTTCATAGCTTCAATTTTCGGGACTTCGTCATCATTTAGCCTTAGATTGAAAGTTCCTTTGAACGGTTTCCAGTTTAATTTTTTATCAAATTGTTTCATGTATCCTTCCTTGGATATGTAATAACCGCCCTCACCTAATCCAGTTTCTAAGGTTCCAACCATCTCTACATTTTTTTCAGTACCAAAGATTAGGCCATACTCTGTGAATTCCTTTCTTAAAACTGCGAGCCCTTTATCATTAATATTAACAATTTGTCCTCCCTGAGCATACTTCTTTTGTATATATCCTTTTTTTTCAAGATTTATTATATGTCTTGAAGCTGATTGCTGGCTAATTTCTAACTTTTTGGCTAATTCAGTTGAAGATATATGCACAGAGTGCCTAGTGCCTCCTTGTAATGCTAATATTTTTAATGTTTTCAATAGAATCGGACGCATATTTTTCCTTGACTTAATTTTTACAAGTTACTAATTTATGAGTATTCACGCGGATATTAATAGGTATTTCATATGTTTTTCAATCGGGATTAGGTTTTTATTTTCGTCAATTGTTGTATCAATTAGCTTTTAATACTACTCTACCTACGAAGGGGAAGGTGTAAATTGACATGAACACAAACAAACTACAAGTTTTTGTTTTTGCCATGCTCTTCGTTGTCGGTGCTTTCACTGGCTGTGTTGAGGATGACGATGACAAAGACTCAACAACGACAACAACAACGACAGACGACGGGTCTGGAAACGAAACAGTAGTAACAACAACTACAATTAAGATTGGTTTCTTGAACCCTATAACAGGACCACTAGAGCCTGACGCAGCCGGTTTCAAATGGGGTGTAGATCAAGCTATTAGTGACCTAAATGCTCACTTTGCAAGTGAGAACACAGTATTCGAAGCTATAGAATTAGATTCAGGATGCAGTGGAGATGTAGCAGGACCTGCAGCACAAACACTAGTTGACTCTGGTGTGGTAGCAGTAGTCGGTGCAGCATGTTCCGGAGCTTCCATGGGTGCTAACGCTATTTTGTCTGCTGCAGGAATTCCAATGATTTCCTACGCCAGTACAAACCCAGGTCTAAGTGACGAAGCTGTATACCCACATTTCTATCGTGTGGTTCCAAGTGACGCTATTCAGGGTCCAGCAGGAGCTGCTATGATGGCAGATGCAGGTGTAACTAACGAAAGTTTAGCTATTTTACACATGACCAACGACTATGGATCTGGATTAGCAGATTCTATCAAAACAGCTTGGGAAGCAGATGGTAGCTTATGTTCAGCAGGAATGCAAGGATATGAAGAAACCACAACCAACTTTGATGCAATGGTAGCAAATATAACTGATGCATCAGACTGTAATGCAGTATATCTTTCCTCATACATCACAGATGGTGCAGGAATTTTGGAAGCATTGGCTCAAGCAGGATTCACTGGACATGTGTTCGGTGGTGACGGACCAGCAGGTATTGGTCTATTCGAAAAATTGACTGACAATGCAACAGCTGTGAACTTCACAGTATCAGCACCTCGTGCAGGTACTACTTATGGAGATTTCGAAGCTAGATACGATGGTAATGCATCAGATGTAGGTAGTATCAAGACATATGTTTTGACCGCTTACGATGCAACCATGATTATTGGAAAGGCAGCAATGACTGACGGAACAATAGTAGCAGGTATCGAGTCTGTTGGAACAAACTACG
>JAPOKN010000021.1 GCA_029977605.1 Methanobacteriota archaeon | reverse complement strand
GTATTAGTAACAGTAACATCGGAAACCTCATATCCATATTCCTCAAGAGCTGCTCTAAAATTATACATTCCGCTCATGTTAGTAAATTGCATCCCAACTCCACTTTTGTTGAAATAATCTCTCGTGGCCTGATAGTAGTAAGCATAGTAACACATGTCATACCAGTCGCAAGCAGTTGGAGCCATCCAATCTAATAAATGTCCTCTAACTTGGTTATCTCCACTTGGATCTTCAACATTGAATCCTACATTACTGCCTCCTTCATCTGTATTATTGGTCTCTGGATCATCAAAATCTCCATCTGAAATACTTATGTAGCAAGGGTTGTTCCAGCTACATTCAGGATACAATTCTTGTTCTTCATCTTCCTCTGCTTCTACATTGTATGTAAAAATTGTCAAGACAAATAAGGCTGCTAAAAAAATACTAAAAAATTTTTCAGGCATATCAATTAAAAGAGAAAGGAATATTTAATATTATAATAAATGCAAATGTGCTGAAATTGCACCCATTGCAGTTCCAGTTTCAAAACCTATTTTTTTAGTTGTTAATTCAAAATGATACTTTGAATTATTAACAAATGATACTGGGAGGCCTTTAGGTCCTAACCCCATAACCATACACAATCTACCCTCTGGCAGAGAAGATTTTGAAAGATCTGGATTCTCAGTAGTAGCGATAATTTTTCCTGCCCTTTGTTCATTAATTTCATTTTCAAAATATTGTATTCTATCTTTATCAATGAGTAATTCTGTGTAACCTCCATTAGGAAGTCTCATTTCTTTCTTAATTTCTTTTACTAACTTTTCAGATGAAATTTCAGGGAAGTTAACTAGCGCTAGATCTAAATCAAAAGCTGCACAAAGATTTGAAGCTTTGAATATTGACTTAAAATGTGGATGGTTCCAATTACCCCCATACGTGTTGTAGAGTGCTAAGGTATGATTTCCTTTTTCGGCTATTTCACCTAACTCTTTAACTACTTTGGACTTCTTGGTAATTTGAATTACACCCAAACGTTCTAACGTTAAATCTAATTTAGCTCTTAATTTAATTTTTATTTTTGATTCTGAAAGAAGATTATACTGTTCTTCAGATTTATCATACAATTGTCTTGCTACTTCTTTTAATTTTTTTCTATCTGCTCTAGATGTTAGTGAAATCAAAAGAAAAACCTTTTCATCAGTTGGTAAGTCTGATATATGTTCTTCAAACAAAATGAAATCTGATTTATTACTGCACACTCTAACAAGGTAAAGTAATGATTCTTGGTCATTTGCATTCTCAAGTGCTTTGAGAAGTGCTTTTGAATCTTCGTTCTTATTCAATTTAAACAATTGTAGATGCAGATATCCAAGTAATTTAGTTCTTGAAGTACTATCAAGTTTTAGTAAAATATCAATCAAACGAGATTTAGAATCAAACTTTACTCCATGCCTAATAATCGCTTTTCCAGTTTCAAATTCGTATCCCTTTAGTTTACTGGAAATTGCTAATAAAGTACCTAAACAAAACTCCGGGAAATTTTTTGAGTATTTTAACAAAAACTCCTTAATATCTTTGTTTCTTTCAACATCTAATTTTTCCAATACTGTTGAATAGCATTCATACATAATGTCTGTGTCTCGAATCAATTTTAACGACTTCGAAATACTGCCTAGTAATTCAATTCTCCTCCAAGGTTGCTGTACTTTTCCTATATCTTTACTAGCTAGACTAATAGCTTCTTTGAATTGCTTGCTTTTTGAAGATAAGAAAGGAATTAGCAGATAAAATGAGAGACTTCGATAATAGGGATCTGAAATTGACTTTACTTTTGGAAATAAACTGTCTGGACTTTTACCTTCCTTTAATTCTCTACGTATCTGGCGCATTAACGAAGGGGCGTGTTTTTTACTCATTATTTAACGTCTGAAATTACTGCAAAACTAATCGTACCTGTGACTTTGTTATTATCATTAAAATTGGGAAAAAAATATTGTGTAACTGTAGAACTATGCTTACTTGTCTTGTATACTTTATGAGAAACTGTAGGTTGCATCGTCTTTATACTTTCAAAAGCTTTTGAATCTACATCAGAGTAGTCTTCCCCTAAAGCTTCTGATGTTGTTTTTCCCTGAAATGTGTTTTCATTAAATCCAAACTTTGATAGAGCCTTAGCCCCGTATGAATAAATGTGTCTGCCTTTCTTATCTCTTATTGAGATTCCATACTTTTCTGAATTGAATGGAGTGTGTGTAAGAGACCATAATTTAGCTTGACCGATAGATCTCTGTTCTACTAATCCTTGGAATTTTAGAAGTTCAAGATACTTCGCTACCGTGTTTCTTCCAATGTCAAGATCTCTAGATATTTCTGTAATTGAACTTTGCTCAGTTCTTTTTTCCAAATATTCAACAATTTTAGATTGAATTTTAGCGTTAAGCTCTTTTGCCATGATCTTTGTAGAAACCTAAGCATTAATGCTTTGTGTTAGCGCTATGCACTAGTGCTTAGTAATGTTTTATAATTGTTTGGAGAACTAAAAGATTATGAGTCAATACGACGGGGGAATGGTTTCGCAGCTTGGACTTGGGGCTAGTTTTATATCTATTTTTGGATCACTATACATCTATTTTGTAAATGAAGACCAATCATTAGGCATATTCGTAGGATTATGGGCTCCTACTCTAATTTTGATTAGCAGAGAAGTCGATAAAATGCTTGGATGGATGTCCAAATAGTTAATGAAGAAGAAACACTATCCTGGATCAAATAGGTTTACTTTATGTGGGCATGAAGCAACTAGGCAAGAATACGATTCCATGCTAAAAGGCATGCAAGTTAATTGCAACCGTTGTTTAATTTTGAAAAAAAATGCAGAAGTAAAAGTTTTGCATCCTTTGGCATAGGTTTATCGACGAGAAATGTCACATTTATGCACTAGAAAATAGTCCATTCATTCTTAGGCACTAGGCTGCGTTCTTTATATACTAATTTGTGCACTAGAAAAATTGTAACACTATTATGGCTACTAGTACATACAAATCTGAACTTGAAGTCCCGGTTCCTGTTGACCAACTTTTTAGTTGGCACGAGAACCCCGGCGCGTTCGAAAGATTGACTCCTCCATTTGATCCAGTTAGTGTGAAGAAAAAAAATGGAGGGATAAACGGCGGAGAGGTTCATATCCAAATGAATCTAGGGCCAATACCACTAACCTGGGTAGCTAGGCATCATGATTACATTAAGAATGAACAATTTTTCGATGAGCAAGTGAGTGGACCATTTGCTTCGTGGAATCATAAACATCTATTTGAAAAAATTGATTCCAAATCGTCTAAAGTAACTGACAAAATAGATTATAAATTACCATTAGGTATCTTGGGTGAAACTTTTGGAGGTGCGTTTGCAAAACAAAAGATAAAACAGATGTTTGCCTACCGAAGAAATATTACCAAGAATGATTTAACATCCCAATCAAATTACAGCGGAAAAGCTCTTGACATTGCAATGACTGGAGGGTCTGGATTGATTGGCTCACAGCTCAAACCGTTCTTGACTACTGCTGGACACTCTGTAGAAAACATTGTCAGAGGCAGACCTCAGAAGGGAGAGCTTGGATGGAACTTAGAAAATAATACAATGAGTAACCTCTCAGGTAAGGATGTCGTAATTCATTTGGCTGGAGAACCAATCAGCAAGCCCCTAGGTGGAATGGTCCCTTTACCTTGGACTAGCTGGAAACGTAAAGAAATTTTAGAAAGTCGTGTTAATGGAACAAAACTTATTGCTGAACATATAGCATCTTTGAATAATCCTCCGAAAGTTTTGATCTGTGCATCCGCAGTAGGATACTATGGAGACCGGGGAGAAGACTTACTCAGTGAAGATGAAGAAAGTGGAAATGATTACTTTTCACATGTAGTTAGTGAATGGGAAAAAGCAGCCCAACCAGCTATTGATGCTGGTGTTCGTGTGGTTTTCCTAAGAATTGCTCCGGTTATGTCTCCCTTGGGTGGAGCATTGCAAGTACTAGGAAATGCTGCCAAATTAGGGTCAAGTCCACCTGTAGCTGGAGGCAAACAATGGTGGTCATGGGTATCAATAGATGATGTTGTAGATGTAATCTATCATTCTATTATCAATAATAAATTATCCGGGCCTGTCAACGTAGCATCTCCAAACCCAGTTAGACAAGGTGAGTGGGCTTCAACACTTGCAAAAGTGATTTGGGGAAGATTTGGGAAACTAACTGGATTAATTCCAATTCCTGGATTTGCTTTGAAAACTGTTTTGGGAGAGTTTGGCGATGTTTTAGCGTTATCAAGCATCAAAGTAGATTCTTCGAAATTAGTAGACTCTGGGTATAAGTTTAGATTCGAAAATTTAGAAGATTGTTTCAGACATTTACTAGGTAAAAGAACTGCGGAGGAATTACAATGAAAGAAATTGTAGTTATTGGTGCAGGATATGGCGGTTTAGTCGCTTCAGCTTTACTGGCTAAAGAAGGACATAAAGTTACAGTAATAGAAAAGAATGAGCAACCTGGTGGAAAAGCTAGCTTACTCAAAAAAGAGGGGTTCCAGTTTGACATGGGGCCTTCGTGGTACATGTGGCCTCAAGCATTTGAAAAGTTTTTTGAGGAATTTGGAGAAGATGCTTCAGATTATTTAGAACTGAAACGACTTGACCCTTCATACCGAGTTTTCTTTGATGATGGTGAAATTATTGATATTTCAAGCGATATAGAGAAAAATTACGAAATTTTTGATAGATTAGAAGAAAATGGTGCTGAAAAACTTCGTCAATATCTAGAAGTTTGTAAGAAACAGTATGATATTGCAATGAATGGATTTGTTTATCGCACTTATAATTCAATATTTGATTTTTTCACCCCAAGCATGGTAGCTAACGGACTGAGACTGAAAGCTTTTTCAAACTATCATAAAGGAGTAAAGAAATATTTTAAAAATCATAAGGCTCAAAAATTACTTGAATGGATTACTGTATTCTTAGGTGGCGATCCAAGGAATGTACCTGGTATGTATTGTATGATGTCTTATTTAGATCATCATCACGGAATTTATTATCCTAAAGGTGGAATGAATGGACTTGCTCAAAAAATTTACGAAATTGCTTTAGAAAATGGCGTTAAATTCAAATTTAATGAAGCTGTAACTAAGATTAATGTTGAAGGAAAATTGGCAAATAATGTAGTAACTGAAAATAGAGAATACCTTGCTGATTTGGTAATAAATAATGCTGATTACCATCATGGTGAAACTCAATTGTTAGAAGAAAAGAATCAGACTTACAAGTCAAATTACTGGAACAAAAAAACTATGGCCATTTCTATGCATTTAGCTTACATAGGAGTAAATCGTAAAATTGATAGTCTTACACATCATAATTATTTTTTCAACGAAGACTGGAATAACCATTTTGATCAAATTTTTAAAACTCCTCAATGGCCTGATAATCCTAACTTTTACGTTTGTTGCCCCTCTCGAATTGACAACAATGTTGCTCCTGAAGGAATGGAAAATCTATTCTTTTTAGTTCCGGTTGCATCTGATTTAGAAGACTCTGATAGTATTCGAGAATCTTATTTTGACAAAATCCTAGATAAATTTGAAAATTGGACTGGTGAAAAAATTAAAAATGATATTGTTGTAAAATCACTATTCACTCATCGCGATTTCAAAAGCAGATACAATGCCTACAAAGGAACTGGTTTAGGAATGGCTCATACCTTGTGGCAAACTGCAGTATTCAGACCTAAACACAAAAGCTCTAAAGTTAAAAATCTGTATTATACAGGACAATATAATCATCCTGGCGTTGGAGTTCCAACCACTGTTATTTCTTCCCAAATTTTAGTTAATGAAATGAAAAAGGAGGGGGTGTTAGCATAGTATACGTAAGAACAAAAAATATAAAAGGCAAAAAATACGCTTATCTTGTTGAAAGTAAATGGGATAGCGAAAAGAAAACATCAAAACAAAAAGTTATTGAGTATCTAGGTTCTGTAGAGAACTTAACAATAGATGATGTACCAAAAGAATATCATTCTGGCTCAGTCAGAAAATTCTTCGTCAAAAATCAAACAAAACTGGATGATAAAGTCATCGAAAAACAAAAAGAATTAGAAGTTTTATTGGCTAGATGCCTACAAACTGGTGATGAAGAAATGTCTTTTGAGAAAGCTGAGGAATTAGTCCAATTGGTTGGCTTACAGAGATTCTACGTTGATTCTGTAACTGGAGTAATGACTGAAACCGGAAAACTATGGGTTGATGGTGAAATTGGAATTGCTCAGGAGCACATGATTACAAATATTATGAGAAAAATAATTCAACACTATAATGCTAAAATTGAAATGAAAGGATTAGTCGAAGGGCTTGCTGTAATCTGTAATCCTGAAGGTGACGATCACAGTATGTCAAATTTAGTTCTTGAAGGGCTTCTAAAAACGAGGAAATACCGAGTTACTAACATTGGCGGTGCATGGTACATGGGTGACAAAAGAGCAGTTACTAACAAAGCAATTATCGATTTTGTAACTCATGCTAGACCTGACATTGTTTTTATTTCTGTTACTATTGCAAGATATTTGTTTAATGCAAAAATGATTGCTCGAGAATTAGTTAAAGAATTACCAAATACTAAAATTTACTTGGGCGGGTTAGGCACAAGAGGTATCGTCGATGGTGAGTTGCAAGAAGGCATAAATTTGGCCAATAAAGACACTTTGAGGACGTTGAATAAATTATGAATTCTAAATTAGGCACTAAGTTGACTCCTTTAAATACCTACAAAGCCGAAGTAGATTCTAGTATGGCTAAAAACGTATATTCATCGGAAACTTATGGAAACCGAACTTCCACCACAAATCCTGATGAAATATTCCGAAAAGGTAGTACAACTTACTACTACAGTACAAAATTATTTCCTGCCAAAATCAGGAAAGAAGTAACTCAATTGTACAATTTTGTTAGAATAGCTGATGACTACGTAGATTCTGTACCACAAGACACCAAAGGCTTCATGAACTTTAAAGACGAGTATTATGGCGTACTTTCAGGAAAGCCTTCTGATAATAAAGTAATAACTGATTTTGTTAAGCTTTCACAAAAGAGAAAATTCGATAGTAAGTGGGTTGATGCTTTCCTATTCTCAATGGAAATGGACACTAGAAAATCTTCTTACCAAAACTTGGATGAACTTAACACCTATCTCTATGGTTCTGCTGAAGTGATTGGCTTAATGATGAATAGGGTAATGAATGTAAACCAAAATGCAAACGACTCCGCAAGATACTTGGGAAAAGCTATGCAATTTATAAATTTTATAAGAGATATTGATGAAGATTTAGATTTAAAGAGAACGTATTTCCCCGTTGAAGATTTAGACTCATTTGGTTTGTCTGGCCTTACTAGGGGTGAAGCTCGAAGAAAACCTAAGCAATTCAAGTCTTTTGTTAGATCTCAAATTCAACTTTACTTTAAATGGCAAAAACGTGCTGAATTAGGATTTAAATTTATACCTAAAAATATGAGAATCGCTGTTAAAACAGCTTCAGACATGTACCTTTGGACTGCAAAAGAAATTTACAAGAATCCATTTATTGTGTACGACTTGAAAATTAAACCAAGTTGGACTAAAGTTTTGCTTAACGGTTTGAGGAATACTTTCCAAGCTTATAATCCTCTGAAAAAGAGCAATATATCTAGACAAAGGGTCAAAGAAACTTCGGCTCTTTAATCTCAGTAAACTATAAAAAATAGGATAACTATACTAAAATATGATAAGTGTAACGGATATTGCTGCTGAGAAAATTTCAAAAGCTCAAGAAGGGCAAGAAATGGCAGGTAAAATGCTCCGTATAGGTGTATTTTCAGGTGGATGTAGTGGTGGTTATCAATACGCTTTAGGATTTGACAATCGAAGCGATAGTGACTCTGTATTTGAATCCAATGGTTTAGAAGTTATTGTTAAATCTGAAGATGTTGAAAAAGTCAATGGAACTGAAATTGATTACATCGTTAGTGAAATGGGTGAAGGTTTTAGAGTTAATAATCCTAATCCTGCACCTGAAGGTGTCAAAGGTCAGTGTAATTGCGGCTCGAGCGATAGCTGCTGCTAGGCTAAATGAAACCAAATTCATTATCTGAGCAGGTTTTTTCTGTAATTGTTGGTTTAATATTTGTATCAAGTTCATACCTTCTTATCATTCAGGAATCAATCGATGAAGAATATGATATGAGAGTCCCTGTTTGGGCCAGAAGTCAGCTAGACTATGATACTTCTCAACCTTATAGTTTTGTTCTAAATCAAGGAACTTATCAACTATTGGAAACCGATAATGAATTTGATTCGGTCCATGTTATGATTCCTTATAATCTTCCTTTAAGCGAAGGTGGAGCTGCTGCTACTTGCCAATTTGGTGGAGAGTGCCCGCAAATTAGTTTGGCCTATTGGAGACCTAAAGTACCTTCTGGGATGAAAGTACCAGTGATAGCGGAATTCGGACCTTACTTTGGAGAAACTTCGGCCTCAACGCCAGATGTTTCCCAACCTGGTAGTTGGCTGGGTGTAAGTGTTATTCAAAACCTTTTACCTCATGGATTTGCTTTTGCACAAGTTTCTGTAACTGGTACTGGAAGCTCTAACCATTGTATGGATCTGATGGGGTTTGCTGAACAAGAAGGAATCAATGCTGCCGTTGAATGGTTAGCAACACAGGAATGGTCAAATGGAAATGTGGGAATGATTGGAAAGTCCTATGACGGTTCTACTCCATGGCAAGCAGCAATGTATGGAAATGAATATCTAAAAACTATAGTCCCTATTTCTGGACTTATTGGAGTGAGAGAACTTATGTGGAAGAACGGGTCATCTGAAGCCCGCGCACCTTTCATGCATAATGTTGTTTACGGCTCATATGGTTATGAAGCTGACAAAGAAGAACAAAATTTACAAAATGCATGTCCAGACTACTTAGCTTCTAGTTTATACGGAGGTGAAGCTTACGTATTCGGAGGAAGTGAAGTTAGTGGATATTGGGATGAAAGATACTTCCTTGACCGTGTATTAGAGAATTATAGAGGCTCTGTCTATATTGTACAAGGATTCCATGATTGGAATGTTGATCCTCACATGGCAGTTCCTGTAATTAACACATTATTAGACACTGGGATTGAAGCAAAGGTTTTGATGGGCCAATGGGATCATGATTATCCTGACAGGCCTGACTATCAAAAGCAACGATCTGACCCTGGAAGAGGATCTGAAGCTTACCCTCAAATGGTTCGATTCGACTGGATGCAAGATTTACTAGAATGGTTTACATATTATCTACAGGAAAAAGGGCCTAAGCCAAGCCTGTACTTGGAAATACAAAATAACCGTGGTGAATGGAGGGTTGAAGAAAGGTATCCTGCTAAAGACTCTCGCGTCATTGAAATGCCATTAGGTGGAAATAATCTTAGCTTGGTAACAGAAAGTGCATTGGGTACAAGTGTTTATCCTGGAATGGAAGCCACTGACGATCAAATAGTCTTTGAAACCAACGAATTTATTTCTGATTTTAGATTTGGTGGATTACCTCAGTTACATCTGGATGTTACTCCAGCTGGCCCTGGAGGATCGATTTATGCATTAATGGAAGATTGTTCTGCTGAAAATGAATGTATTCATGTTGGTCACGCTATTATGGACTTAAGATATCATGAAGGTGGCACCGAATATCAAAATGTGATTCCTGGCGTAGAAATTAGAGCTAAAATGGAGTTTTTTGCTATGGATGTTTTAATTCCTGAAGGTCATAAAATTCGTCTTTCGCTAAGAGATATCGGAGAAGATTATCTTCCTCCAAGTACGGAAGCTGCTGTCGATATTGATATTAGCGGTAATAGTGTGCTTAGAATTCATGAAATAAATACAGATAATAAAATATTTTTTGAGCCTCCTGTATGTATGCATGAAGATTGTTTATCTGAATAAACAAACTATATATCCTAGTAATAATAGTACACAATAATGCGTAGAAACTTGTCTAAGAACAAAATGCTAAACGTTTCTGTAATTGCATTGTTTTTAGCTGTATCTTTTGCAGGATGTTTAGAAAATAACGAGGATGAGCCCATATCTTCAGATGACGCTATCATTAATCCAAATGTCTTAGTCGGAGGAGAATTCCAAGCTTTAGTAATTACTGTAAAACGCGATGTTTCTGTTTTTATTCCGCATATGGTTGTTGATCCTAGTTCAAATTATGTTCAAAATGGTACGATACTAGATATGCGAACCGGAGAAACTGAACAACTTACAATTCTGGCACCACCTAGAATAGATACTGCATTTGTCTTTCTATCAAAATATGGGACTGAAATTTGGCCAATAAGAAATCCCAGTGAAAGCTGGAATGACTGGGTTGAGAGAGGAGGAATAAATGGCGGTAGTTTATCAGTTACAAGAATAGCTCCAAGTGAAGGTGCTTCACTATATACATTAAACTCAACCAATGAGGTCGCTAGCAGTATTGTTCCGATCAAACTAAACGTTGCACGTGAAATATCTGCTGCATATACTATAGATGAAGGCGGATTATTCTCTACTGGTTTTGTAGACGGGAGAACAGTGTACAATAGTATTGCTCGTATTTCAGATGAAACTCCAGATATTTTAGATCCGGCTGATGGGGCAGTTGGATATCTAGACCGATGGGCTGGCCAAGGAAACTTAGCTTACGAAGATGCTGCTCAATTCTTAATTGCTGAGATGACGGCATATGGCCTTAGAGTAGAGGTTCAAAGATTCGCAATCGAAGATGTTCTAGGTAACGTTAATCCTGAAGCATACAATGTGTGTGGATTCCGAGATGGGACTTTATATCCAAATGAATGGCTAGTATTTGGAGCTCATTTTGATATTGCACCTCCTGCAAATGCAGGATTGGTGGATCCTCACATAACGGGTTCGAGGACTTACGGAACTAGAGTTGGGGCATACGACAACACTGCTGGAACTTCAATGGTACTGGCTGCAGGAGAATCAATGGCTAGTATGCCATATGATACTCGAAGAACCATGGTCTACTGCCTATGGTCAGGAGAGGAAGGAGGATTGCGTGGAAGTGACTATTGGACTGATACACTAGCCGATAGATATCCTGATGTGACTGTTACAAATTATATCAATCTAGACATGGCTGGTGTTAACTGGCCGGGAGGAGGAGGTGCTCCCTGCGGAGGCGAGCACGGAGGAGGGCAAAATGGATGTGATCCTGACCCTCAACCAGATACGGACGGATATCCCAAAGACAGTGAAGTTTGGCCTATGAGAATATACATTGGACCTTCTCTTAACTACAATAATATTGACCAACCTGATCTTGTGTACCTTAGTCAATGGATTGGCGCTGATGCAATAAACGTATCAATGCAACAAGATATCTTAGTGGGATCTGACAATAACTCCGAGGATACATGGAAGTATGATGTATGGGTTGAACAAGACAGGCCTGAGATTATAATTTATGAAGACACTACTGCACGGAGCGACCACGCTTCATTTCAAAACAATCTAGACACAATAACTCTTGGTTTTGGGGGTTTAGTAGATGGTTATTGGTGTTATCACCAGACCTGTGATACTGTTCAAGAAATGATAGATTGGATGGATAATGAAGCTAGAGGATATGGAAATAACGCCACAGGCGTTAACAATCTGGTAAACTCATTAGATATGATTACTTGGTGGGCGACCTATAGTTTCTTTCATATGGATCAAAATCCTATTTTGAATGCCTATCTTTAAGAAAGGGATTGGGTCTGAGGGGAGGAATTAGGATAAAAAAATGAAGATTCTAGCTGTAGATGACGATAATGCTGTGAGGATTTCTCTAAATGTAATGTTTAGAAAATGGACTGATATAAAACTCGAAGTTGCAGAAGACGCTAGAAATGCACTGGAGAAATTAGCAGTTAATGATTACCTAATGATGTTTTGTGATATTGATATGCCTGGAATGAATGGTCTTGAGTTGCTTAAAGAGGTTAAAGAAAAGTATCCAAAAATGCCTGTTGTTATGCTTACAGGAAATCAAGAAATCAAAACTCCAATTCAAGCTTTTAGAGATGGAGCCATGGATTATTTACAAAAGCCAATGCAAACTGCAAGCGTTCGAGAAACGATCGATAATGCCATAAAGTTTGTTGAAGAGGAGACAAAAAAAGAAGAAGTAATTGAACTTGATGATTTCAAAAAAATAGTTGAAAACTTTTCATTAGAAAGAGCAGGCCTAAGCGAATCGGGATCCAGAACTGCTGAGTTTACTAAATTAACAAGAATTCTTCAAGAGAAATTGATACATCCTAGTAAGCGAGGAAGAGTACACAATATTTTCCTTCTAACGAAATCCGGAATTGTAATTTCAAATTTATCAACAAGCAATGTAGAAAAAGAGGACAGTGATATAATGGGTGGAATGTTTACTGCTGTAAAAGATTTCATGGAAGATGCAGTTAGTTCTAATGAGAATAATTCATTAAATGATATTACCTTCGGAGAATTCCATATTAAATTCGCTTCTGGTGCGTTTACTGATTTAGCTGTAGTATATTTGGGACAGTTAGGTCAAAATGCAGAAGATTCTCTAACAGATACTTTGATAGCCTTTGAACTGGAAAATATGGAAACATTGGAAAATTGGAACGGAGATAAGAGTCTTTTGAATAATTCTGATAAGCATTTGGAAGATTTATTCGAAAAAATCGACAAGGGAAAAAATGCCGAGTAAATCATCCGACGAAGACTTAAAATTACAATTTGAAAAGATAAATAAGAAACTAGAAGAGGCAGTTAAATTTCCTCAATCAAATCCTCACTATGTAGTACAAGTTTCATCGGAAGGTAAAATATTATTTGCCAATAAAGCCTCTGAAAATAGTATATTTAGTAAACTAGATAATTTAAGAGATAGAAATAAAATAATTGATTTTCTGAAAACTATGAAAGCTGCACTTGAGGGGGATGGAACGCCTATCTCTAAGACTTTGATATTCGAAGGATGTGTATACAATGCTACGTTTGTTCCTTTCAGTAAAGAGGATTATGTCATAATATACGGTGTAGACATAACTGAAAGTCAAAAAGAAATAGAAAATTTAGCAAGATTCCCTGAAGAAAATCCTCATTCAGTAATAAGGGTTAATGACAAAGGAAACGTGATCTTTGCAAATGCTCCTGCTAAAAAACAAATATTGTTAGAACTAAACTCTGGAATAGGGCAAAAAGTACCAGAAATATTGCAAAAGACAATTGATGAGTGTCTTGAGAACGACAGGTATATTGATATTGATCATACTCTAGGAGAGCGGATTTACGCATGTACTTTTGTTCCAATTAAGGAGCATTCTTATGTTAATATTTATGGAGTTGATATAACCGAGAAAATAGATGCTCAAAATGAAGCTGAAAAAACTAATCAAGAATTAATTCAAGCTGAAAAAATGGCTAGTTTAGGAGTTGTTATTTCAGGAATTGCGCACGAAATCAGAAATCCTCTGCAAGTTATCATGGCATTATCTGAGTCTATTGTAGATGACGATGATTTGCCTCGTATCCAAGGCGATGCACATGAAATTGTAGAAGCTTCAAAAAGAATATCCGAAATTGTAAATGATTTGTCAACGCATGCGAGAGATGCAAGAACAACTGGAAATTCATCAATTAATTTAAATGATATTGCTGATAAATCAATGGAAATCTCAAAACATACAAGAAATTTACGTTCTATAGAAATTGTAAAACAGTATACAGATGAAGCTGTGGTGATTGGAAGCTCATCCGAACTCACTCAAGTAATTACTAATTTTGTTAATAATGCAGTAGATGCGATGAATAACAAGGGTAAACTATGGCTAATTACTAAAAAATCTGAAAATAAATGCTTAATATCTGTAAAAGACAATGGCAGTGGAATGGATGAAGCTACTCAAAAGAAAATTTTCGACCCCTTTTTTACCACTAAAGAACCTGGTAAAGGTACTGGATTAGGATTGCACGTAGTTAGAAAGATAATTGAAAAACACGACGCAAAATTGGAACTCGAATCTAAATTAGGCGAGGGAGCCACTTTTACTATAATTTTTCCAACTGCCAAAAATAAATCAATTTAGGAACCGTTCCTCTTTTCAAACCCAGCCGAATTACTAATTAGGAAGTTATTGTAAATGAATCCATATCTTGCGTTAACAAGGCCCGGAAATGTTGTACTAACTGCAGTTGCTGTAATTGCCGGTTCTTTTATTGCAGCTGGAGAGAATATTGTAGATTTTCAAGTAGAAATATTAATTGCATCAATTTCAGCAATGATGCTTGTTGGTGGAGGTAATGCACTAAATGATTATAATGATCGAGAATCTGATAAAGAAAATCATCCAAATAGACCTATTCCTGCAGGGTTAATCAGTGCTGAAAACACTCTACTTTATTCACAATTCCTGTTGACAGGAGGATTGTTGATTGTTCTTTTTGGACTTGCTAATAAGCTACCTTTTATCATAGCACTTATAGGAACTGTAACGCTAATTTCATACGAAAATCAGTTGAAAGCCCTAGGTATGTCTGGAAATATTGCGGTAGGATTCATGTCCGGTGCAGTTTTCCTTTTTGCTGGAATGGTGGTTAACGACCCTGGGCCAACTTTATGGATGTTTGGACTTGCCTTTTTCGCGACAATTTCTCGCGAAATCATTAAAGACATTCAAGATCTTGAAGGTGATAAGGACAGGTTAACTCTGCCTGCAAGAATAGGAATTCCAAATTCTTTAATTGTAGCTGGCGTTATTCTGATTACAGCAATTTCACTAAGCTATACTGCAGTTCCTCAATTTGATGGTATGGCTTTAAACGCTTATTTAATTGGAATTTCTGCAGCCAACATAATGATGTTAATTGGTTTTCAAAATGCCAGGAATGAAAATTATTTTTCGGGACAAAAGAGTATAAAACAAGGAATGGGAATCGCGATGTTAGCATTTATCGCTTCTGCAGGCCTTTAGATATATTAATATATGTACATTTATACATACATTTATGAACGCTATTGTTTTCAAAGCCTTAGGAAATGATACGCGATTGAAAATAATAGAAATGTTGATGATTAAAGAACATAACGTTACAGACTTAACTAAGATATCTGAAAAAGATCAAACTACCGTATCAAGACATCTTGCAACCTTGAAAGAAGCAAAGATAATCTCTCAAAAGAGAATAGGAAGAAATAAAATTTATACTATCATAGACTCAAAAATGAAAACGTGGTTGAATGCGGCAGTACAAAATAATAATAAACCTGAGGAAGATATTTTGCTAAGAGATAAAATAAAGGACTTTTTAACTAATCAAGAAAATAAATATGAATGATGACGAAAAAGAAATTTTAGACGAAAAGCTTGTTAGGTTAAGACAACTAAGTAAAAATTTAGATGAAAGCTTTACCATTCCTGGAACAAACATAAAATTTGGAATGGATGCTGTACTAGGGTTAGTTCCAGGAGGCGGAGATTTAGTAAGCGGTATTTTTTCGTTGTATATGTTGAGAGCTGCAATGAAAATGAATTTACCAAAACGCGCTATTTTTTCGATGCTAGCTAATATTATTCTAGATACTACTGTAGGAGTAATTCCTGTTGCAGGAGATATATTTGACGTATTTTGGAAATCTAATAAAAGAAATATGAATATTATTGAGAAGCATATAGCACGCTTCGAAAAATAAACTGAATAAGTAGAAGCGAACTCTCAAAAAGTTTATTATTTAATTTGAGAGTGTAGCAACTACTTTATTGGCTAAATTGACTTTAGCTACCTATCTTATGCTTTACCAAGAATGCGGTACATTCCAGTGCCACAAGTTCCGCATGATCCTTTCATTGCTTTGCGACCATTCTTCATTGTGACTTCTTGTCCGTTACCTATTTCTCTTTTGGCTTTACACTTTACGCAGTATCCTTCCATACTTCTACATCGAGGAAGACAGCATATAAAGCAAACGGCTGACAAAGACAGTATATAAAGATTACTTTTCTATTAGTTTTCTAATATTTTCCTAATATTTTCCTATTCTTAATTGTAATTCTCACTAGGTGTAGCCATCTGCTTTAACACGTGCTGGAAAATTGCTACTATTGCAAAAACAACTGCTGTTACTAGCGCAATCATAGACCCACTGCCTGTTTCCAACTCTGCAGAATAATAAAGTCCTAGAATTACAGATGTGAGGCCAAAAAACTGAGCCCAAATTAAACAAGAACGAAAACTGTTGCTAATTAACTGAGCTGTTGCTGAGGGCGTGACGAGTAGAGCAGTAACTAAAAGTGCTCCCATTACCTGAACCATACTGACAACAATAGATGCTGTAAGTATACTAAAAGCAAGGCCTGTAGCTCTAACAGGAATTCCCTGTACCTGTGCTACAAGTGGATCAACACTACATACAAGTAATACTTTTTGCATAATTATCAGGAAAAATACTGAAATAATAGAAACTGTACAAATTAAATCAAAACTTGTTTCATCGATTAACAACAAACTACCAAATAAGTATCCTTCGATATCTGTTTGTATTCCTCCTCCCCAAATTCGTAATACTACTAGACCTAAAGCTAGCATTCCCGTTAGAAAAATGGCAATTGAAGCATCGCCAGTTAGTATTTGCCTTGTCTGCATCTCGTGGATTAAAATTGCTGAGATAATGCTCAGGGCTAAAGCATATGACAAAGGTGTTGTAGAACCTAGAACAATCGCTATAGCCACTCCACCGAAAGATACGTGTGCCAAACCGTCTCCAATGAGGGCTAGATTTCTCATGAGTAAGAATATGCCAAGAAGACCTGCAACAATTGTCACCATTAATGCTGCAATTAAAGATCGCTGGAACATTTCCATCGTAAAGAAGTAGGGAAATATTTCTCCAGGCATTAAAGGGGCAATAAGTTCTAAGACAGGCCCTAGTATTTTCAAAACTAACTCGCCAATTGTCATTGTTTACCACCCATATCTTCTAATTGATAAAGCGTTTTTTTTGAGTGACTATCCTCGTGAACTGGCTCAATTCCTCGCAAATTAGCTAAAGCTGTCAAGTCAGGAAAACAGTCTGCAGCTCCATCATACCTAATTCTTTCTTCGAGAAAAATCATCCTATGAGAAGCTTGTTGGATTGCTGCAATATCATGAGAAATCATCAATATTGTTTTTTGAGCTTCATGGCAAAGTTTATCTAAAAATTTCATAAGAGAATTTCTTGACTCTCGATCAATGCCTACTAACGGCTCATCTAACAATATGAATTCAGCCTTTGAAGCTAAAACGCGAGCTATAACTGCACGTTGGCGTTGCCCTCCAGAGAGAGTAGAAACATTACTATTTTCTACGGATTTTAAGCCAGCTAATTCTATCGCTTCATTAACTTGCTTATTCTGTTCCTTATTAAATGGCCAAAACATGTTACTTGAATTTAATGTGCCTAACTGAACAAGTTCTTTAACTGTTAGTTTGATATTTTTAGGAATATTTGATGCATGCTGGGAAACCCAACCTAACTTTCCAAATGTGGAGCTTGACGGTTTTGTTCGTCCATATAGCTCAATTCTACCCTTTCTATACTTTAGAAGGCCCAGTATGGTGAGAAGAAGTGTAGTTTTCCCACCTCCATTTGGACCTACAAGTCCAACAAATTCGCCACGATTGATAGTTAAACATACGTCTTCAAGAACCTGATTTCCTGATCGAACGACTGTTAGCTTATCTATCTTGAGAGGTGGCGATGATTTGTTGGTTAGCATAATTTGACATGATATTCTTTTAAATTATGCATATTTTTCAGCATCTGCCTTTGAAAGGATTTTGAACATTTTGTGTGTTTCTCCATCGATAGTTACTTCAGCTTTTGCTGCAGGTCTACCGTTTTTCATGGTAACAACTTCAAAGTCTTTTTCATCGACATTAACTTTCTTTTTTAGTTTTACATTATAGAATTCCATTATTCACCTCCTTTCATTTCTTTTAGATTCAGCACCCCATACCTTCCACAAGACTGTTTAGATTCTTATTCATCAAGGTTAGATAAGTATCCTCGCTATCTTTAGGAGGCAATTCCATAGTGTACAGAATCTTAATAGTAACTCCAGTTTGCTCCACGATACTATCAACTGAGCTTGTACTTGTGTACTCCTCGACATATAGAACTGTCAAGTTCTTTTCCTCAATTTGCTCAACAACTTCTGCTATGTCTGCAGCTGATGGTTCACCCTCAGGATCAAGACCGTGAACTGTTAAGATTTCAATGTCGTATCTTTCTGAGATGTAAGCATAAGCATTGTGGTTAGCCACAATTGTCTTTTCGGTATTACTTGCTTCACAAGTTCCGCCTGCATCAAATGCTGCAGTATAGTTTGCATCCAATGTATCAAGTTCAACCGAGTATGCTTCGGCATTAGCTTTGAAGTCTGCTTCTCCTTCTGGGAAAGCCGTAACTAAAGCATTCAGGACAACATCAATTTGTGCTTTGTAAGCTACTGGACTCAACCAGCTGTGAGGATCGTAGTCGAAAGCTTCTTCATCTTCATCTGCAACTATTTCGTCATCATCTGAATGGTCTTCATCATCTCCGTGATCATCATGGTCATCTCCGTGGTCATCATGGCCGTCGTGGCCACCTTCACTCATTAGAATGAAGTATTCAATACCTGATGGTAAAGCAAAACCATAGTCACCTTCTTCCTCTATGTGAAGAGTGGCGAAAGCTACAGGGTGCTCTTCGTGGTCATCGTGGCCATCATGACTTTCTTCAACCCAAACGTATGGAGAAGTACACTCTTCTTCTGTTGCATCTACAATAGCATGATTACCCATATCATAACAGTAAGATTCATCATCTTCATCTTCCCAAGAGTGCCAGAATTCATCAAAAGAAAGTAATGAATCGTTGTTGGTATCAAACATCATTAACACATCTTCTGGAGTCAATGCGAATTCATCTTCCTCATCATCATGGGTTTCATTATCACCATGATCATCATGAGTTTCATTGTCATCATGGTCATCATCTCCATGGCCATCGTGATCATCATGGCCATCTTCATCATCAAACTCCATTACTGCTGGAATAAAATGCTCAAGTTCGGTTAGATTTAGGAAGCCATCGCCATCTGCGTCTGAACTATTGAAGATAGACATTAATTCAGTCATCTCTTCATGGTGATCATCTTCGTGGTCATCATGATCATCATGAGTTTCATTGTCATCATGGCCGTCATGAGTTTCATTGTCATCTCCGTGGCCATGGTGGTCGTGGTGAGCGTGACCGCCCATCATCTTGAGAACTACCATGTCAAACTCTGCAACTGCTCCGTATTCAAATTCTAATAAATATTCTCCTTCTTCAAGATGGAATACAGATACAACCGTATCTGAAGGACAATCTGCTGGATTGCTGATTACCTTTTCAGCCATTGCATGTTTATGATCTGCATGATCATCATGATCATCTCCGTGGTCATCATGATCATCATCCATTTCAGGATAGGATACCTTGTGAGTCATGGCTTCTGCATGAATTTCAACGTCTCCTGCCTCATCATGGTGATCAGCAAGAGTTACAGCTTCGAAAGCATCATCATTCAATGCTTCACATATGTTGTTAAGAAGCATTGACTGATAATCTAATGTATTTTCGCCAGAAGGCATTGC